>NZ_JAATEK010000033.1:0-90888 GCF_012034195.1 Microbispora sp. CL1-1 | reverse complement strand
CGTAGGGCGCGGGGGTGAGGACGGACGGGGAGCGCGCTCGGGGTGAGCGCGGGCGAGAACACCGGCGGGGCGCCGGCGGGGCACGGGGCCCACCGAGCTCCGCCGTCGCGGATCAGACCGATCGCGCCCGATAAGAGCGCGGTGGTGATGCCCGCGGCACCCGATCGCGGCCGAGAGAGTGCGGTGGTGATGCCCGCGGCAGGGGAAAAGAGCAGGGCTCCGGCGGAAACCTTCCCGCCGGAGCCCTTGGTTGTAACTGTAGGAGGATTGACGGCCGTTCCCGTTCAGGCCGCCGTCGCCCGGTGAGCGAGCGGCCGGCCCTTCGGAGAACGTGTCTCTGCACTCAACGGCGCCAGTCCGCGTGCCGGAGTCGGATGCCTCGTGAGAGGTTCTCCGGATCCGTCACCTGGTCGGAACGGCGCGATCGTCTCGCAGGAGCCGCTGGACCTGCCTTCTCAGTTCACCCGGTCGTCGTTGTTGTGGTTCCACCAGTTGTTGTCGTTGTTGTTCCACCAGTTGTTGTTGTTCCACCAGTTGTTGTTGAACCAGGTGTTGTCCTTGTTCGTCTTGTCCTGGAAGCCGATCGCAACGTCCTTCGCCACGAGCCCGAAGCCGGAGGAGTCGTCGCGCCGGTCGGCGAACGCCCCCTGGTTCCAGAAGCCCTGGTTGTCCCACCAGTTGCTGTTGTCGCCCTGGTTGAAGTTCTGGTTGCGGTTGTTCCGTTCGAAGTTGTCGTTGTTGTTCGGACCGAAGAAGACAGGGAAGCCGGTCCCCCGATCACCGCTGTCACCGATGCCCCGGTTGCCCTGGGCGATGCCGCCCGTGCTGTCGTCGACACCGTTGGCCAGGCCGCCCCGGGCGATGGGACGGTCGACGTCGCCGGTCCTGGTCGCGGCGCCGGCGGCACCGGCCAGAGCGAGCGCACCGCCGACAGCGGTGGTGCTGAGGGCGAGACCAGCGATGATCTTGTGGAGCTTGGACATGCGTTGTCCCCCTTGACAGGATTCAGTATTCCTGAATTTGTTTAGGGCATTTCTCTTCATTATGAGAAATGTCCTTCGGGCTCGTAATTGAGCCCTAACTTCCTGTGCTGTCATGATTTCCAGCGCGCTGGTCCGACAAACGGCTATCTAAGCCTTTTGATCACTAGTTAGAATCTTATGAACCGACTTAGATGAATTAAGAGAGAAATGTCTCGATTGACCGATTTGTGGGGGCGTTCGACGTCGCCGGAGTTCGGCTCGGAGAGGGAATGGTGATGGGTCCGAGCGCCGGCGCCGGGTCCGAGCGCCTGTGGTGTTGTGGGCCTCGTCCGCGGACATGCCGCCGCCCGGTATGGCGGTGGCCGTGCGGCCTGCCCGGGAGTGGCGACGGGAGCCTGCCCGGGAGTGGCGACGGGAGAGCGTCGCACTGTGCGGACCTGGCAGCGCCGGAGGAAGCGGGGCGCGCCAGGCGGTGTCCGCCTCGGCCCGGCCGGCCGGATGGAGCCGGGAGGAAGCGGCCGTCACGAGGTGGCTGTCCGGGAGCTTGCCGTCGGGAGGTGGCTGTCCGGGAGATGGCCGCCGGGAGGTGACTGTCGGGAGATGGCCGCCGGGAGATGGCCGTCGGGAATCCGCGGGCGAGTCCGTGGCCTCGCGCTCCTGAGCCCGTGGTGCGGGTAACTCCTGAGCCCGTGGTGCGGGAAAAGGTCAGGGCTCCGGCGAGAGTCTCGCCGGAGCCCTTGTCTCTGCTCCATCGAACGGCCGTTCCCGGAGCGGGGAGTGCTCACGGAGCTTTCGACGCCACGGGAACGTGACTGCGCCTAGGGCGCCGTTCTCCTGTCAAGGCTGTGGAGGACGGTGCGGCCGGCCGTTCACGTCATCCCTTCACCTGCCGGGATTGCGAGCGGCGCGGTCGTCTCGCGGACCGTTGCCGGTCCCGCCTTGTCAGTTGATGAAGTTGTCGTTGTTCCGCCAGAAGTTGTTGTTCTGGTTGTTGTTGAACCAGGAGTTGTTGTTGAACCAGCTGTTGTTCCAGAAGTTGCTGTCACGGTTGGTGCTGTCGCTGAACGCGATCGTGGCGCAGGGGCCGACGATCGCGAAGTGGGAGTCGCTGTCGAGGTTGTCGCTGAACGCGGTCTGGTTGAAGAAGTTCTGGTTGTTCCAGAAGTTGTTGTTCTGGTTGTTGTTGAACCACTGGTTCTGGTTGTCGAAGAACGGACCGCTGTTGTTGTTGCAGTCGAAGGGACCGAAAGAGCCGCCGCACGGCGCGCCGCCGAAGGTGCCGGCGCTCGCTGCTGTGGCGCTCAGGGCGATCGCGCCACCGGCGATCGCGGTGCCCAGAGCGAGTCCGGCGATAACGTTCTTGAACGTAGGCATTGCTGTCCCCCTTGAAAGAATTGGAAATCCCCGCATCCTTCGATATTTCTCGCCGATGATTCGAGAGAAATATCTCTTTGGCCCCCGTGGGCCGGGTTCCTGCGATACGTTGATGTCCGGCAGCGTCGCCCGACAAACACACCTTTGTGGCTTTTGATCGGCTATTAGCAGCATATGGAACGAATTGGAGACAAAAAGGGCGAGTTGTCCCTTAATGTCCGATTTCAATGCCGGGGTGCCGGGCGTACGGAAGCGGTGGCGGGAGCACGATCGCAGGACGGCGGGAGCGGCCGGGAGGCACGCGGTCTCGCACGGCGCGTTCGAGGGGGCGGCATTCCGGCAGGCGCTTCAAGGGGCGCTTCGACGAGAGCCGCGGGGAGCGTTCCGAGAGGGCGAGGAGCGAGCCGCCGCAGGAGAGGCGGCTCCAGCGGTCGTGTTCCACGGACGTACGGATCCGGCCGAGAACGCGCTTGCGGGCGGCCGGGGAGGCCGACCCCTACGGACCGGACCGTGAAAGCGGGGGAGACGACGAGTGCCCGTGCTCGCGAGAGGGCGCGACTGCACTCCCTCGGCGAGCACGGGCACAATCATCCGGCACTAGGTCGTGTCCGGCAGAGCTGCTGCGCGTGGCCCAGGCGGAGCATCGTCATCGGCTCCTCCTCCGCCTTGCGATGCCTCCACCTGCCGCTCGCGACGGGCGGCATCTGCCGGACACTCCCGCCCCTCAGCGTGACCGTTCAGCGTGGCCGGTCGGAGCGGCCACGTGATGGACGCTGCGAATCAGGGGGTGGGCGTGAACGTCGGCGTAGGCGTGACGTGCTTGCGCTTGCCCTCGTTGATGTCGGCGTCGATGTCGACATCCTTGTTGGTGGCCTCCGGGTTGACCGCGGTGGCCGTGTTGGTGCGCGGGTCGGCCTGCGAGTCCTGGTCCTGCCACGGCCGGTTGTGCAGCTGGTTGTAGTCGCTCGTGTTCGTGTACGGGAGCGTGGAGTTCTGCGAGTACTGCGAGTTCCACGGAACCGCGGCCGAGCCGGTGGACGACTTCTGGAACGGCGTCAGAACGAGCGTGAAGTCACGCAGCAGGAACTGGCTCTGGTTCTCCGACTGGCGAACGTGCTGCCACTCGTGGTTCTTGTTCTTGTTCTTATTCTTGTTCTTGTTCTTGCCCTTCTGGCCCTGGCGCTGCTTGTTGGTGTTGTAGTTGTAGCTCGGCCGGACGTAGCGGACACCGGCGGACGGAGCCGGGATGTACCCGCCCATGACAGTGGTAGCGCCGGCCGTGCCGACGGCGGCGCCGCCGAGCACGATGGCCGCGCCGCTCAGCGCGGTGCCGAGGGCGAGGGCCCCGGCGATGTTCTTCAACACGGACATCTGGGTGTTTCTCCTCTGAATATCGCAACCCCGGCCCGGTCCCGTACGGAACCGGAGCGGGGGATAGTGAGTTCGGCGCCGTCGTGTGTGACGCGGCGCGATGCGTTCGCCTGGCACCGGCTGTCCTCTCCTCGAAAGCGCCGCCGGTGCTCGCTCTCTCGACTGCTCGTTCACCCGCCGACGAAGCGGCGGACGGGTGGTGCCGGCGCCGTGTCCCACGGTCATCCGGGCGCCGTCCGTCCTGCCGGGCGGCGTCCGCCGCTCCGTCGTTCGCGTGTGTCTCCCGTCGTTCGCGGGTTCCGGCTCAGGTGAGGCCGCCGGTCACGAACGAGGGTGGCCGTCGGCTGCCGCGTCGCCCGCCGTGCGGGACGCTCACCGAGGCCGCTCGTGCTAACCGCGTCAGGGCACGATCACCGGCGTGGGCTCGAGGTCGTGGACCCGCCTCTTGTTGTTGCGGTCCACGTCGACGTCCGCGTCGATGTCCTTCTGCTTCACGCTCGGGTTGACCTCGGTGGCCGTGTTGGTCTTCGGCTGGGCCAGCGAGTCCTGGTCCTGGCGCGGGTTGTTGAACTGGTCGCTGTAGCTGTTCGTCCGCGTGTACGGGTACGACTGCGTGCTGCCGTACTGCCAGTTGTACGGAAGCGCACGCGCGTCGGTGTCCGTCTTCTGGAACGGCGTGAGGACGAGCGTGAAGTCACGCAGCAGGAACTGGTTCTGCGCCTGGTTCTGCCGCTCGTGCTGCCACTGCTTCGTCTTGTTCTTGTTCTTGTTCTTGTTGGCGTTCGCGCCCTTGTTCTTCTGGCGCTGCTTGTTGCTGTTGCGGTTGTAGTTCGCGTAGGGGTAGCCACCGCCCACGTAGCCGCCCATGACGGTCGCGGCGTTCGCGCTGGTGGCGGCAACGGTGGTACCCAGAGCGACGGCGCCGCCGGTAAGCGCGGCGCTGATCGCGAGGATCCCGACCAGGTTGTTGAACTTGGGCATTTCATGTCCTCCTTGAAGGATTGTTGCCCCGACACTCCGGCGTTTTCCAAGTCGTTCGGAAAATGCCCTTACTGATGACCCTTGGTGGATCATCCCTGCATTGTCTTGTTTTCCTCACCGTCAGAGCGACAAACTGCGGTCGGCGGCTTTTGCCATTCACTTATCGCTTTATTGGCATCGTTGACACCGATAGGGCGGCTTTGGTCCGAATTGCGATTTGTATCCGCATTTCGAAATGTCCGAATGAGGGTGATATTGGCCCTATGTCGCTCTCGCTGGCCGGGGTGAACCCGGGTGACCGATCCCGCGTCCCGGATAGCGGGAGTGCCGCCCGGGTCGGCGTACGGGCAGGGTTATGGTCGAGAAGCGAGAGGTGAACAGGGGAGGACGCGTGGGTGTCGAGCCGATTCCAGCGTGGCCCGGCCGGCTCATCGAGACAGGGGACACGCGCATCCATGTGCGGACGACCCCGGAGGGGCCGCCCGAGACCGCTGTATATGTGCACGGCCTGGCGGGTTCGGCGAGGGACTGGACCGACCTGATGGGCGAGCTCGCCGGTGAGGCGCGGGGGATCGCCGTGGACCTGCCCGGAGCCGGGCACTCCCCGGAGCCCGCAGACGGCGACTATTCGGTCGCCGCCCACGCCAGGGCGGTGGTGCGGCTGGTGGAGTCCCTGGCGGACGGGCCGGTCCACCTTTTCGGCAATTCCATGGGCGGCGCGGTCTCGGTGCGGGTCGCGGCGACGCGGCCCGACCTCGTCAGGTCGCTGACGCTGGTGTCGCCGGCGCTGCCCGACCTGCTGCCGAGGTACGGCCCGGCCAGGATCGCCATGTCGGCCACCCCGCGCCTGGGCGAGCTGGCCGTCCGATGGCTCGCCGCGCTGCCGCCGGAGCGGCGCGTCCAGGCGACGCTCGGCATGTGTTACGGCGACGCCGCGCGGGTCCACCCGGAGCGGCTGCGCGAGGCGATAGAGGAAGTGCGCCGCCGCGACGGCCTGCCGCACGCGCGTGCGGCCATGGTCGGCTGCGCCCGCGCGATCGTCCGCGAGTATTTCCGCCTGGGCCCCGACAACCTGTGGCGGCAGGCCGGGCGGGTCATCGCGCCCACCCTCGTCGTGTACGGCCTGCGCGACCGGCTGGTGCACGCCCGCATGGCGCACCGGGCCGGACGGGTGTTCCGCGACGTGCGCCTGGTCACGCTCCCGCACGCCGGTCACGTGGCCCAGATGGAGTATCCCGAGCTCGTGGCTCGCGAATCGCGCCGCCTTATGGCCTACGCGAGAACGCCCCTGCGCCGAACAGCGTGATTGGGGAATGCGGGGCCACCCCGGTTAAGTTGTGAGAAGAGCTTGTGTTGGGCCCATGGAGCCGAGCGCGACCATTGGCACGAAAACGGGACACGGAGAGCAGGAGTGGGACTGTGTCGTTGCCACCGCTGGTAGAACCGGCAGCAGAGCTGACGGTTGACGAGGTGCGCCGCTACTCGCGCCATCTGATCATCCCTGACGTGGGCATGGCGGGTCAGAAGCGCCTCAAGAACGCCAAGGTGCTGTGTGTGGGCGCGGGCGGCCTGGGCTCTCCCGCGCTGCTCTACCTGGCCGCGGCCGGGGTCGGGACGCTCGGCATCGTCGACTTCGACGTCGTCGACGAGTCGAACCTGCAGCGCCAGGTGATCCACGGGCAGTCCGACGTGGGCCGCCTGAAGGCCGAGTCCGCCGCCGCCAGCGTGCGTGAGATCAACCCGCTGGTCAACGTCGTCATCCACAACGTCGCTCTCACGACCGACAACGTGATGGACATCTTCTCCGGCTACGACCTGATCGTGGACGGCACGGACAACTTCGCCACCCGCTACATGGTCAACGACGCGGCCGTGCTGCTGGGCAAGCCGTACGTGTGGGGGTCCATCTACCGGTTCGACGGTCAGGCGAGCGTCTTCTGGGCCGAGCACGGGCCGTGCTACCGCTGCCTCTACCCCGAGCCCCCGCCGCCGGGCATGGTCCCGAGCTGCGCCGAGGGCGGCGTGCTGGGCGTGCTGTGCGCGTCGATCGGCTCCGTCCAGGTGAACGAGGCCATCAAGGTCATCACCGGCATCGGCGAGCCGCTCGTCGGCCGTCTGATGATCTACGACGCGCTCGAGATGAAGTATCGCGACGTGAAGGTCCGCAAGGACCCCGAGTGCCCGCTGTGCGGCAAGAACCCCTCGATCACCGAGCTCATCGACTACGAGGCGTTCTGCGGCACGCTCTCCGACGAGGCGCAGCAGGCCGCCGCGGGCAGCACGATCACCGCCGCCGAGCTGGAGGCGATGCGCGAGCGTGGCGATGACATCATGATCATCGATGTCCGCGAGCCGAACGAGTACGAGATCGTCAACATCCCGGGCGCCGTGCTGATCCCCAAGGGCGAGTTCCTGAACGGCTCCGCCCTGGAGCGGCTGCCGCAGGACAAGAAGATCGTGCTGCACTGCAAGTCGGGCGCCCGCTCGGCCGAGGTGCTCGCGGTGCTCAAGAACGCCGGCTTCTCCGACGCCGTCCACGTGGGCGGCGGCGTGCTGAGCTGGATCAAGACGGTCGACCCCAGCCTGCCGACCTACTGACACGCGAACGACCGACGGCCGCCGCCTCACGCCGAGGCGGCGGCCGTCGCCGTACGCGCCCTACGCGTGGTCGTCCGGCACCACGCTGAGGCCGCTGGGCGCGACGATGCGCTGCAGGGTCTCGACGTAGGCGGCGAACGCCGCCCGGCCCTTGCCGGTGAGCTTGAACCACGTCTTGGGCCGCTTGCCCACATATCCCTTGCGTACGGCGACGTATCCGGCGGCCTCCAGCGCGCTGCCGTGCTTGGACAGGACCGAGTCGCTGACGCCCAGGGTGTCGCGGACGAAGGCGAACTCTGCCTCCTCGGCCGCCGCGAGCAACGAGACGATCTGCAGCCGGGCGGGGGCGTGGATGACGGGATCGAGTTCCATCAGTGGGTCTCTTCGAATCGGCGGGCCACCCGGCGGGCGATGCGGCGGGAGATCGCCCGGCTGCCGAGGGCGAAGTACACGGTCATCACGACGCCGCCGCCGGCCATGCCGTACGGCACGTCCGCGGCCTGGAGCGCGAACGACGCCACCCAGCACAGCACGATGCCGGCGAAGAGCCAGGGCAGATAGACGGCCGAGAAGGCACGTCTCATCGCGGGGTCGCTGACGGTCATCGGCCGTGTCTTGGCGAAGACGGCGGTCAGGGCGCCCAGCGCCGCCATGAGCAGGATCCCGCCGCAGATGGTCACCGGGATCGGCGTGCCGGGCTCGCTGACGACGAGGACGCCGGTCACCAGGACCCCTACGCCCGTGATGAACCAGGTGGGCAGCCAGGTCTGGGTCCTGATCGCCTTCGCCTGGGTCTGCCGGATCAGCGCCAGGCTCTGCGCCGCTTCCTCGGGGTTCACGGGGGCTCCTCTCGTATCTCTTTCCATCTCGGAAAGTACTTTCCACTTTCCGGAGCGTCAAGTACTTTCCGGTGGCATTTGTGGGGATGGCTGGCGGTAGGTCGCGTTAAGGTCACTGGAGGAGGGAGGCCGCGACGGGAACGGAGGCGCAGTGGGCGAGACGCGCACCTGGCCGGTCGTGGCCGTGGCCTCCGCGTTCACCCTCGTCTGCGCGATCGTCGGCGGGATCGCGGCCAGCGCCGCAGTCGCCGAGCTGACGAGAGGGCCGAGCACGGCGGAGCTGCGCGAGGCGCAGGCGGCCGAGACGGCGCTGCGATGGGAGCGCTGGCCCGCCGGCCGGATCTTCCCCGCGACCCTGGCCTACACGAGCGAGCAGGGCGGGCGTGAGTCGGCGCGGCGGGTGGGCATCTCCTCGCGCACCGACTGCCGCGGCGCCGTCGACACGGCCATCGCCGGTCAGATCACGGCGGCCGGCTGCCGGGCGATCCTGCGGGCCACCTACCTCGACGCCCTGCAGGGCATCGTGGTGACGATCGGCGTGGCCGCCTTCCCCGACGCGCTCAAGGCGCGCTCGGCCGTCCCGATCTTCCCCGGCGACGGCTCGGCCGCCCCCGGCCTGCGCGCCCTCGCGTTTCCCGGCACCGTGACCGACCGCTTCTCGGCGGGCGGCCGCCAGTCGCTGGTCCTGCACACGGCCGGGCCGTACCTCGTGATGGCGACGGCGGGCCAGGTCGACGGGCGTCCGGCCCGCGCGCTCGGGGAGCAGCGGGAGACCATGTTCTCGTTCACCGGGGACCTGGCCGAGGAGGTCGGCGCGATCCTCACCGCGCCGGCGTCCCCGGACTGCACCGCCAAGGAGTGGCAGTGCTGACCGCGCCGCTCCGCAGGGCCCTCGCGGCGTGCGCCGCCGCGTTCGCCGTGGCGAGTGGCACGTTCCTCGTTCCCGGCCCGGCCAGGGCCGACGACGTACGGCTCAGCCAGCAGGACGTGCTGCGCACGCTCGACGTCGACGACGCCTGGCGGCTGACGAAGGGCAAGGGCGTGACCGTCGCGGTCCTCGACTCGGGTGTCGATCCCGACCACCGCGACCTCGCCGGATCGGTCGTCACCGGGAGGGACTACACGGCCGGGGCCAACCCGCGCGGGGTGCAGCCGGTGCGCCTGCACGGCACGTACATGGCCTCGCTCATCGCCGGGCACGGGCACGGCCCCGGCGGCGCGGACGGCATCATCGGCATCGCGCCGGAGGCCAGGGTGCTGTCGGTGCGGGTGATCCTCGAAGACGAGGAGCCCGGGTTCCGCACGTTCAACTCCGACGCGCGCTACGAGGCCGTGGTCGCCAAGGGCATCCGCTACGCCGTGGACCACGGCGCCCAGGTCATCAACCTGTCGCTGTCGAAGGACATGCCGACGAGGGACGAGCGTACGGCGATCAGATACGCGATCTCCAAGGGCGTGGTCCTCGTCGCCGCGGCGGGCAACGAGGGCGCGGGCAAGCGGACCGCGCCGTACTCCTACCCGGCGGCGATCCCCGGCGTGATCTCGGTGGCCGCCGTCACGTCCACGCTGAGGCGGGCCTCGTTCTCCAACCGGAACTCCTCGGTGATGGTCGCCGCGCCGGGCGTCGACGTCCTCGGGGCCGGTCCCGGCGACGAATACTGGGTCGGCCGGGGGACCTCCCAGGCGACCGCGCTCGTCTCCGGCGTCGCCGCGCTGATCAAGTCGCGGTATCCCCGCATGTCGCCCGCCCTCGTCGCGCAGGCGCTCGCGTCGTCGCCCGCCAGGAAGGGGCCGTACAACACCGGCACCGGGTTCGGGGTGGTCAACGCCTACCGGGCGCTGAGCGTGGCGGCGACCCTGGCCAGGCATCGCGCCACGGCGTCGGGGACGGGCGTGCAGAACCCCTTGCGCGCCGTCCGCGCGGCGGCGGCAGACCCGGACCCCATCGTGGTCGTACGGCGCGACACGGGGTCGATCCTGCTCTGCGGAGCCATCGCGCTCGGCGGCTTCACCGGCTCGGGCGCGGGCGTGGCCGTCCTGCTCGTCCTCACCCGGCGGGCGCGCAGACGGCAGCGGGAGGAGGACGACGCGCTGCCGCCTGCTCCTTGGCCGACGGGCCTGCCGACGTAGCATCGAGGTATGCCGCCCGAGCAGCCCCGCATCCCGCAGACGGCGCGGACGCCGTCCGGTCTCCGGCGGCCGGGTCCGCGGGCGCTGCCGCTCGGCGCGTCCGCGCGCCGCGCCCGCGCGCGGCCCTGGACGGCGTCGAGGGGACGGGCCGCCGCCGCCCAGGCGGCCAAGGAGCGCGCCGAACTCGCGCGCGGCATCCGCTTCCGCTCGCTCTATCTCACGATCATGGGCGTCGTCCTCGCCGTCGCCGCGGTGAACGTGCTGCTGGGATCGGTCGGGCTGATCCAGGAGAACCAGGCCAGGCCGCTCACCGACGCCGAACGCGCCCGATATGTGGCCGAGGACGTGGCCCGCCGGTGGCGCGCCTGGCCCGCCGGCATGGTCTTCCCCGAGGAGCTTCCGTACCTCGGGCTCGGCCGCGCCCAGCAGTACGCGCGCCGGGTGGGCATCGCCCCCGAGGCGGCGTGCGCCGCGGCGGTCGACTCGCCGGTGGCGGCGGTGCTGCGCAAGCACGGCTGCCAGGCCATGCTGCGCGCCACCTACGTCGACCAGACCTCGACGTTCGCCGTCACCGTGGGCGTCGCCGTGCTGCCGAGCGAGCAGGCCCGCGCCGACGCGGCGGGCGAGCTGCCCGTGGACGACCGGGTCGGCGTACGGCCGGTGGCCTTCCCCGGCACGGTCACCGACACGTTCGGAGCGGCCCAGCGCCAGCGCACGGGATGGGTGGGCGCCGGGCCGTACATCGTCTTCTCCACAGTGGGGTACACAGACGGAAGGACGCGCGCCTCCGTCCCCCTGGAGGAACAGGTGAACAGCGAGATGTGGCCCGTGGCCGAGACCGTGGCCGGGCGCATCGCGCGCGCCCTCGGCGAGCCTCCCGACGTCCCACGCTGCACCCAGGGGAACGTGTGCTGAGGCCGGCCCTCCTCTGCGCGGCGATCACGGCCGTCCTCCTCGGGACGGGACCGGCGGCCGCGGCCGCGCCGGGCGACGAGGACGCGCGGTGGGCGCTCGACGCCGTCAACGCCGCCGCCGCCTGGAAGGTCAGCAAGGGCGCGGGCGTGACCGTCGCTCTGCTCGGCGGCGGGCAGCCCGACGCGAGCCTGCCCGGGCTGAGCGGCCGGATCGAGCTCGGGCCCGACCTGACGGGCGCGGCGATCGGCGACGACACCGTGCCGCCGGGCGACGACGCGACCGCCCTGGCCTCGGCGATCGCCGGGAGCGGACGCGGCGGGGGGACGCCGGGGATCGCGCCGGAGGCGCGGGTGCTGTCCGTCCCCGTGGCCCGCAGCCCTTCCGGGGGTCCGGGACCCGCCGAGCCACAGGACAGCCCGATCGCGCGGGGCATCCGCTACGCCACCGGCCGGGGCGTCAAGGTCATCTGCCTGCCCGTCCCCGCGTACGCCGTGGACCGTGTGGAGCGGGACGCCATCTCCTTCGCGCTGTCGAGGGGCGTGGTGGTCGTCGCGGCCGTGGGGGACGCCGGCCGGTCGCCGTACGCCAGGGAGAACGGCACGTCCTATTGGGCGTTCCCCGCGGGCTACCCCGGGGTGGTGGGCGTCGCCGCCGCCGACCGCAAGGGCGCCAAGACCGCGGGCAGCAGCGACAACCTCTCGGTCCTGGTCGCCGCGCCCGGAGACCGCGTGCCCGTCACGCTCGCGGGGGGCCGCCGGGGAGCCGTGTCGGGGACCGGTGTGGCCAGCGCGCTCGTCGCGGGCGCTATCGCACTAATAAAGGCGAAATATCCGAATTTGCCGCCGGAGTTGGTGTCGCGTGCTTTGACGGCGACCTCGCGGCCTCGTCCGTCCGCGGGTTATGACGACAAAGTCGGATTCGGCGTCATCGACGCGGCGGCGGCCCTGCGGAAAGCCGCGGAACTGACCGAATATGGCCGCACGTCCTCGATGCGGGACGACTCTGTGCAGGACGACGCGCATTTCGGCAGGGGACCGGTCGCGGAAGGGCCGGCACGTCCGGGGCCCGATCCGGTTAGGCTCTGGATCTACGGCATCGCCGTCGCTCTCGGAATCGGTGGTTTCTGCACCGCGGCCGTCGCGTTGCGCCGCCGCTGACCCGGAAGCCGCCGTCCGCCGAATGCCGCCGGTGATCACATGTTGGCCGCCGTTCTGCAGCATTTCGGACGCGGTCTTCCCGATGTTCGTGTTTCCGGTGACAGAGCCCGGTCAAATTTCGCTAAGGTCGCGGCTCATGGGGTACGAGCTGCGCGTAGAGCGGGATGCACCGCTCGCCTACGCCGAACTCGCGAGCGTCTCGGCACGGGCCGGATTCGAGCTGCGCGGGTCGCAGGAGGCGGGCGAGGTCGTCGCGCGCCACGGCGACTCGGTGCATCAGATCGCGACCTGGTCGGGGCGGCTCTCCGGCCAGCCCGGGTCCGACTGGCAGGTCGCCCAGCTGGCACTTCTCACCGATCTCATGGGGGCCCGGCTCGTGGGTGAGGACGGCGAGGCGTACGGCATCAGGAACGGCGTCGTCGAGCAGATCAACGGATCGTCCACGTACGAGTTCGGCAAGCTCGAAGAGATCCTCGCGGCCGGGCCGACCGAGTGGAGCGCTTGAGGGACGGCCGCGGCCAGCCGCCGCCGTACGCGGAGCGGGTGCTCGACGTGGTCGAGCGGATCCCGCGCGGCAAGGTGATGTCGTACGGGGACGTCGCCGAGTATCTCGGCGAGGGCGGTCCCCGGCAGGTCGGCCGCGTGATGTCGCTGTGGGGCGGAGCCGTGCCCTGGTGGCGCGTGATCCACGCCGACGGCACCCCGGCGGCCGGCCTCGAAGCCGAATGCCTCGCCCGGTGGCGGGAGGAGGGCACGCCGCACCGCGGCACGCGCGCGGACATGCGTGCGGCCCGCTGGGACGGCCGGGAGCGACCGTGACGGTGATCATCGTAACGCCCCTCCGGCGCCGGCTCCAGAGCTGACTTCGGGCCTGACAATCCGCGCCCCGGGCGGTCGGATCGGTGTCACTCCCCTCCCCGTAGTGCCACTCGTCACCCGGTGCCACAGGGGTGTCACCCGCTGATTCACAGGAAATCCACAGGCTTTCGCGAGTCAGGTCTGGCAGTGTTCTGAGGGCATTACCATTTTCTGAAACCAGGTCTGGCGAAGGGTGGTGCCTCCCGAATGACACCCGCACCCACGAGCGACGCCGTCGCTGAACGACTGCGGGCTGTCCAGGAGCTATACGACCGGGGCGAGCCGATAGACGCGCTGGTCGCGCTCGTGCGCGCGGAGGGGCTCAGCCCCGCGCAGCGCCGGGAGGTCGACCGCGAGGCGATCGTCGGTCCCCTGGGTCTGCGCCTCGACGCCGCCGCCAAACGCGGGCCCGCCCGCCGCCGTCAGACCATCGACGCGCTGCGCCCCTACCTCGCGGAGGTCGACCCGAAGGTCAAGCGGGACCTGCCGGTCGGGCGCCGGGTCGCCTGCCACCTGATCGAGACGCAGGACCCGGGCGAGCTCGCCGAGGGCGACGCGCTGGCCAAGCTCGCCGCCGCCGCGGCCGAGCCCTCCCGCCGGGTGCGGCGGGGCCTGCGGTGGTACGCCGACCTGCCGGTGGAGGTCGCCGACCCCTCGCTGCTGCGCCTGCGGGCGGCCGACCTCGTGCCGGTCACCCAGATCGACGACATCACCTGGGTGGGCAACCGCCTGAGGGTGACCGGGCACGCCTACATCGCGGGCCTGTCGGTCCGCAGCGGGCGGTTCAACCGCGCCACCGTCGTGCTGCGCGGCCCCCGCTGGCTGCCCCGGATCACGATGAAGACCCGCAGGACCTACCGCCCCGAGGCGACCCACGCGGCCCGCGAGCCCGGATGCAACTACGACTGGGCGGGCTTCACCGCCGAGGTGCATCCGTTCGCGCTGCGCTGGCGTGCCGGGGTGCGGGCCCTGGTGCGCGGCGCCAAGCGGGTGCTGCGCCGCCGCCACATCGTGCAGGACACCACCACCTGGCGGGCCGAGATCGTGATCTGGAGCCGCGCCGCCCGTGCCAAGGGCGTGCTGCGCGGCCCGGTGATCGGCCGCACCGAGCGCCCGGCCGGGCTCCAGGTGCGCCCGCGCTGGTGGGTGCGGCCCGTGTGGACCTCCGACAAGGCGCTGCAGGTGGTCTACCAGCCGACCCGCGCCCAGCTCACCGGCGTGCGGCTGAACGGCGACAACATCGAGCTCACCGGCTTCCTGCCGGGCCGGCCCGTCACCAAGGGCAAGGCCCGCGTCGGCGGTCACCGCATGTCTGCCGACTTCACCCCGGTCGAGGGCGGCAGCCGGTTCTCGCTGTCGCTCGCGGTCGGCACCCTGCTCAACGCCGAGTCCCGTCGGCTGTGGGTCGAGCCCAAGGGAGACCCGGCCGCCGCCGTCATGCTGGAGGGCGCGGAGGAGACCCGCCTGCTGCTCGGCGAGCGCGAGATCACGGTGCAGGGCGACCGGCGCGACCGGGTCGTCATCTCGGGTCACAAGATCCTGCCCGTGATCACCTCGGCCGAGTGGCACGACGAGTCGATCACGCTCACCGGCCGCTACCCCGACCCCGACCAGGGCCCGCGCGACCTCGTGCTGCGACACCGGGGCGGGCTCACGATCCGCGTGCCTCTGGAGCGCGACGGCGAGCGCTTCACCGTACGGCTGTCGCCCGGCGCGATGCCGCGCTTCGGGTCGGCCGTGCCGCTGGCCGAGGGCACCTGGAACATCTCGGTGGCCCCGCCCGGCCGGTACGGCCCCGCGATGGTGCCCGTCCGGTTCGACCACGCCGGTCTCGACGCGCTGGACGAGAGCCCCCGGCTCATCGGCGGCCGGGTCTACCGGTTCGTCGCCACCCGTTATGACGTGCCGGTGCTGGTGGCGGCCGAGGACCGGCCCGGCGACGAGCGGAGCGCGGCGGGTGTGTGGGCGCTGAGCCGCACGTTCTACCCCGCCGAGCGCGCCCGGCCGCTGCGTGAGGCCACCGTCTACGTCTCCTTCGACGGCCGTGCCTACTCCGACAATCCGCGCGCCATCTACGAGGAGCGGGTGCGGCGCGGCGACGAGGGCGAGCACATCTGGGTCGTCAGGGACGGCGCGTTCGTGCCGCCGGGCTCGCGCGAGCTGGGGCTCGGCGACGGCGTGACGCCCACGGTCGTCCGCGAGGGCAGCCGGGAGCACTACGAGGCGCTGGCCCGCGCCCGCTACATCGTGTCCAACGGCTTCATGCCGCAGTGGTTCCGCACCCGCGACGACCAGGTGTGCGTGCAGACCTGGCACGGCACGCCGGTCAAGCACATCGGCCGCGACCAGGCCCACATGAAGCGCGAGCCCCGGCCCCCGGTCTGGCACCGCCAGGCGGTGGAGGTCCGCGGCTGGGACCTGCTGCTGTCGCAGAGCCCGTGGGCGTCGTCCGTCCTGCGCAAGGCGTTCGGCTACGAGGGCGAGATCCTCGAGTCGGGCTACCCGCGCAACGACGTGCTCGTCTCCGGCGACCGCGACGCGATGGCGGCCGAGATCCGGCGGCGGATCGGCATCCCCGAGGGCAAGCGGGTCGTCCTGTACGCGCCGACCTACCGCGACTACGACCGCAGGAACGCCACGGTCAAGCTCGACCTGGCGGACGCGAAGCGGGCGCTCGGCGCCGATCACGTCGTACTGGTCCGCGGCCACATGATGCAGGCCTTCCCGCACGTGAACGCGCACGACGGCTTCGCGATCGACGTGACGACCTATCCCGACACCGCCGATCTGCTGCTGATCGCCGACGTGCTCGTCACCGACTACTCCTCGGTGATGTTCGACTTCGTGGCGACCGGGCGGCCGGTCGTGCTGTTCACGCCGGACCTGGCCAAGTATCGCTCGTCCCGCGGGCTGTACCTCGACCTGGAGTCCCAGCGTCCGGGGCTGCGGCTGGAGACCTCGCCCGAGGTCGTGGAGGCCCTGCGCAACATCGACGCGGTGACCGCCAAGCTGGCCGACCGCTACGCGGCCTTCGCGCGGACCTACGCGCCGCACGACAACGGCAAGGCCACCGCCCGGGTCATCGACCACGTGTTCTCCTCCTGACCGGCACCGGGAACGCCGAGGATCGCGAGGCACCGGTGCCGGACGGAGGAGATCCCCAGGGGACAGGCGTGGCCGGCGAGGGACGGCCGTCCGCGTAGGCGGCCTGGCGGGATCCCGTCGGCATGTGACGCCAATGCCCCTGGGCGGGCATGCGGCCGGCTGGTTGGCTGTCCGGCGCGGGCACGCCGCTCGCGCTCACGACAGCCATCCGAGAGAGCCGCACGACCATGAATCTCGTCCTGCCGATCCTGATCGGCCTCGCCTACGCCGTGCTGATGTCGCTGATCCCCGAACCGGCCCGCCGCCGCTTCAACGCGATCATGGTGGGTGGGGCGGGGGCCGCCTACCTCAGCGGCGGGGGCCTCGGCGGCTGGGAGTTCCCCTTCACCGCCCTCGTCGCCTACTGCGCCTACCGCGGCCTGGAGTCGTGGACGTTCATCGGGATCGCCTGGCTGCTGCACACCGCCTGGGACGTCCTCCACCACCTCAAGGGCAGCCCGATCATCCCCTTCGCCCACGACTCGTCCTTCGGCTGCGCCGTCTGCGACCCCGTCATCGCCCTGTGGTGCTTCTGGGGCGGTCCCTCGCTCATCGGCCTCGTACGGGCCCGGATCACCCGGCCGCGCATGCCGGTTTCTCCGTGATGAGTGGTGCCTCCTCCGCTCCACCCCGGTAGCGTCCTGAACGTTCATGAAAGGACGCCATGTCGACTTCGTCATCATTCATCGGGGGGACCCGCGCACCGGCCTGGCGCCGCATCACCGCCTGGCTGATCGACTGGTTGTTCATCCTCATCCTTCCGCTGCTCCTGGTCCCCGTCGGCGTGGTCGTCTACTCGGCGGGACTGCGGCTGCCCGTCGGCCTGTGGAACCTCGTCTCGTTCCTCCTCCTGATCGCGCCGGTGACCCTGTGGTGCGCCCGGCGCGAGTCCGGCCGCTTCCAGGCCACGCCGGGGAAGCGGGTCAGGGGCCTGATCGTCGTGGACGCCCGCTCGGGGGGACCGATCGGTTTCGGGCGCGCGCTGCTGCGCAACACCGCCAAGATCGCTCTGCCGTGGGAACTGGGGCACACCGTCGCGTACGGCTTCGCCACCGCGGCCCCGAACCCGCCCGGGTCTCTGCTGGTGCTGACGATCATCGTCTACGTCATCATGTTCGCCTGGCTGGGCGCCCTTTTCCTGCCCTCGGGCAGGACGCCCTATGACCTGCTCTCCGGCACCCGGGTCGTCCGGCCGCAGGCGCCGTGATCGGTCTGCCCGCTCAGACCTGGTTCGCCGGAAGCGCGACGACCTGACGGAGGTTGACGTGCCGTGCCCGGCTGACCGTGTAGGCGATCCGGGAGCTCGGGGCGCAGCTCGCCGGGATGTACGAAGTCATCACCTCCCTGACCGCCGAGGACGTCGCCGACCGCGGCGGCGACTTCCTCCAGCCGGTCGGCGCGGCGGGCGAGCAACGCGACCTTGGCGCCGGAGGCGGCCAGCAGCCGTGCCGTCGCCTCTCCGATGCCGCTGGCGGCCCCAGTGACGACGGCGACGCGTCCGGCCAGGTTCTCGTAGCTCACGGTGACTCCTTCGTTCGAGGTTGACGAGAGCCACCCTGCCGGGGCGGGCCCGGGCATACCCAGCACACGCTTTTTCCTGGTAAAGCCGGTACTAGGCTTGGACGTCATAGATGGCGATCTGGGACGGTTCCTGCGCTCTCGCCGGGCCCGGATCCGGCCCGAGGACGTCGGCCTCCCGGCGCACGGGCGGCGGCGGGTGAGCGGGCTGCGGCGCGAGGAGGTCGCGCTGCTCGCGGGCATGAGCGCGGAGTACTACATCCGCCTGGAGCAGCAGCGCGTCCGCAACGTCTCCGACGAGGTGCTCGACGCGGTCGCGCGGGTGCTGCGCCTGGACGGCACCGAACGTGCGCATCTGCGCCGCCTCCTCCGCCCGCCGGACGACCGGCGCGCTCCTCTCGGCCACGTCCGGCCCGGGGTACGGATGCTCCTCGACGCGGCAGACTCTGTGCCGGCGTTCGTCCTCGGGCCCCGGATGGACGTGCTCGCCTGGAACGCACTCGCCGACGCGGTCACCGGTTTCTCGGACATGCCCGAGGGCGAGCGCAACATGGCCCGCCAGACGTTCCTGACGCCGCGTGCGCGCACCCCCTATCGCGACTGGCCGGCCGTGGCCGCCGAGGCCATCTCCTATCTGCGGCTGTACGCCGGGAGGCACCCCGACGACCCGCTGCTGGGCCCGCTTGTCGCCGATCTGTCCGCCGATCCGGACTTCGCCCGCCTGTGGGAGGAGCACCGGGTCGCCGAGAAGACCTTCGGCGTCAAGCTGCTGCGCCACCCGGAGCTGGGCGATCTCGACTTCGCGTACGAGACCCTGGCCCTGCCGGGGGACCCCGACCTGCTGGTCGTCATGTACACCGCCGATCCGGCCTCTCCGATCGGCCGCGTGCTGGCCCGGCTCTGGCGGGCCCAGCGCGGCGATCTGGATAAACCGGACGCACGGGTGCCGACGGCCGGCTGATCCGCCCTACTGGGACACCGAGTGGGCATTCGGGCACGATCTGTCTCAGTGATCTGGTGGAATGCTGTGTTGTGAGTGGTCAGAACTACCGGCTGGTGCGTCGCGGGGGAGTGGGACGCCGCGCCGCTCCCGTGCTGGACGAACATCAGCGCGCCGTCGTCGAGCACGAGAGCGGTCCCCTGCTCGTGCTCGCCGGGCCGGGCACCGGCAAGACCACCACGATCGTGGAGACCGTCGTCGACCGGGTCGAGCGCCGCGGCGTGGACCCCGAGCGGGTGCTCGTCCTCACCTTCAGCCGCAAGGCGGCCGGCGAGCTGCGCGAGCGGATCACCGCCCGGATGCGCAGGACTACCAGGACCCCGCTGGCCCTCACCTTCCACAGCTACGCGTACGCGCTGCTGCGCCGCGAGGCGGTGCTGGCCGGTGAGCCGCCACCGCGCCTGCTCACCGGCCCCGAGCAGCTGCTGGAGATCCGCCGGCTGCTGCACGGCGAGCTGGAGGACGGCGCGCGGCACTGGCCCCCGGACATGCGGGAGCTGCTCAAGACCCGGGGGTTCGCCGAGGAGCTGCGCGACTTCCTGTCCCGCGCGGCCGAGCGCGGTCTGTACGGCGACGCGCTGGTGCGGTTAGGCCGCGAGCACGGCAGGCCCGACTGGGAGGCCGCCGGGCTGTTCTCCTACCGCTATCAGGACCGGTTCGACCTCGATCCGGTGCCCGCGCTGGACTACTCCGAGCTGATCCGCGAGGCGGCCGGTCTGCTGGCCGACGGCGAGGTGCGGCGGCGCGAGCGGGACGCGTACGACCTGGTGCTCGTCGACGAATACCAGGACACCGACCCGGCGCAGGAGTTCCTGCTCAGGCAGCTCGCGGGAGACGGCCGCGACCTGATCGCCGTGGGCGACCCCGACCAGTCGATCTACGGCTTCCGCGGCGCCGACGTGCAGGGCATCCTCCGGTTCCCCGAGCGGTTCCCGACGCGCGACGGGCGGGACGCCCCGGTGGTCGCGCTGCGGGTGTGCCGCCGCAGCGGCCCCGCCCTGCTGGAGGCCTCCCGCCGCGTCGCCGGCCGCCTCCCGGCCGTGCCGGGCCATGAGAACAGGACCGGCGGCCACCGCGACCTGATCCCGCTGGAGGACGCCGAGCCGGGCGAGGTGAAGGTCCTGCTGGCCGACAGCGCCAGCCAGGAGGCCGCGGTGGTGGCCGACACGCTGCGCCGGGCGCACCTGCTCGACGGGGTGCCGTGGTCGCGCATGGCGGTGCTGGTGCGCAGCGCCGTGCGCCACGTGCCGCTGCTGCGGCGGGCGCTGGTCACCGCGGGGGTGCCCGTCGTGGTCGCGGGCGACGAGCTCCCGCTGGTGCAGGAGCCCGGCGTCCGGCCGCTGATCACACTGCTGCGGATCGCCGCCGCGCCGTCCACGCTGGACGTGGCGACCGCCGAGGAACTGCTGACCGGTCCGCTCGGCGGCACCGACATGATCGGCGTGCGCCGGCTGCGCCGCGCCCTGCGGATCGCCGAGCACGAGGCGGTCGCCGCGGAGGCCGCCGCCGCGGAGGAGGCGGGTCAGCCGCCGCTGCCCTTCACCCCGCGCTCGTCGGACGAGCTGCTGGTCGCGGCGCTGCGCGACGCCCGGGAGCTGGGCGGCGTCGAGCCCCACGTCGCGGCGCCGGCGGAACGGCTCGCGCGGCTCATCGCGACCGCCCGCGAGGCCGTACGGCACGGCCAGGGCGCCGAGGAGACGCTGTGGGAGATCTGGCAGGCCAGCGGGCTCGCGGAGCGCTGGACCGAGGCCAGCCTCGCGGGCGGGGCCCGGGGCGCCCAGGCCGACCGCGATCTCGACGCCGTCGTGGCCCTGTTCGACCACGTGGCCCGCTTCACCGACCGGCTGCCCAAGGCCGGGGTCGCGGTGTTCCTCGACGACCTGACGTCCCAGGAGATCGCCGGCGACTCGCTGGCCGAGTCGGCCCCCGAGGGCGACGCCGTACGGATTCTGACCGCGCACCGGTCGAAGGGCCTCGAATGGGACGTGGTGGTGGTCGCCGGCGTCCAGGAGGGCCTGTGGCCCGACCTGCGCCTGCGCGGCTCGCTCCTCGGCACCGAGGCCCTGGTGGATCTGGCGGGCGGGGTGGAGTTCGCGGGCGGCTCGGCGCTGGACACCACGCAGGCGGCGACGGCCGCGCTGGCGTCCAAGCTCCTCGCCGAGGAACGGCGGCTGTTCTACGTCGCGGCCACCCGCGCCCGCAGGAAGCTCGTCGTCACGGCCGTCGGCGGCGAGGACACCGACGAACGGCCCTCCCGGTTCCTCACCGAGCTGCTGCCCGGCGGCGTGGAGGCGGCGACCGTGGACGACCGGGCGCGGTGGCTCAGCATGCCGGCGCTGGTCGCGGACCTGCGCGCGGCAGTGTGCGACACGAGCAAGTCCGAGGCGATGCGCCGCGAGGCCGCCGCGCACCTCGCCAGGCTGGCCCAGGCGGGGGTGCCCGGGGCCAATCCCGGCGAGTGGTACGCGCTGACCCCGATCTCCGACGACCGGCCGCTCGGCTGGCCCGACGACGTCGTGCAGATCTCACCGTCGTCGGTGGAGAGCTTCACCAAGTGCGGCCTGCGCTGGATGCTGGAGACCGCGGTCGGGGCCGGGTCGTCGAACGTCACCCAGAACCTCGGCACTGTCGTCCACGCGATCGCCGCCATGGCCACCGAGGACGGCACCGACTACGTCAAGCGGCTCGACGACATCTGGGACCAGTTCGACTTCGGCGGGCTGTGGTTCAACCGCAAGCAGCGCCGCGTCGCCGAGCAGATGGTCGACAGGTTCGTCCGGTGGCAGAAGGACAAACAGCGCGATCTGGTCGCCGTCGAGGAGGCGTTCACCGTACGGGTGCCGGGCCACGACATCCAGATCACCGGCCGGGTGGACCGGGTCGAGCGGGACGAGGCCGGCCGAGCCTTGATCATCGACATCAAGACCGGCAGCGGCAAGCCCAAGGACACCGAGATCGACCGGCACCCGCAGCTCGGGGTGTATCAGCTCGCCACGACGCTCGGCGCGTTCGAACGGCACGGCCTCACCCAGCCGGGCGGCGCGTCGCTGCTGCATCTGGGCAAGGCGGCGGGCCAGTCGGCCGACGCCAAGGAGCAGGCCCAGCGGGCGCTCGCCGACGACCCCGAGCCCGACTGGGCGAAGGAGCTGGTCAAGACGGTGGCGACCGGCATGTCCGCCAACGTGTTCGTCGCCACGGTCAACGACGGCTGCCGCACCTGTGCCGCTAAAATCGCCTGCCCTGTGAACGACAACGGAGGACAGGTGTGCTGACGCCCGGTGAGCTGGCCGGTCGGCTCGGGATCCTCCCGCCCACCCCCGAGCAGGCGGCCGTCATCGAGGCGCCGCCGGAGCCGATGGTGGTCGTGGCGGGGGCGGGGTCCGGCAAGAGCGAGACCATGGCCGGGCGGGTGGTCTGGCTGGTCGCCAACGGCCTGGCCAGGCCCGAGCAGATCCTCGGCCTCACCTTCACCCGCAAGGCCGCCGCCGAGCTGGCCGAGCGGGTGCGCCAGCGGCTGGCGGGGCTGGCGGCGGCCGGGCTGGTCGAGCCCGAGCTGCTCGACTCCGAGCCGACGGTCTCCACCTATCACGCGTACGCCGCCCGGCTGGTGACCGACCACGCGCTGCGCGAGGGGCTGGAGCCCACGATGCGGCTCGTCACGCCCGCCGTGGCCTGGCAGATGGCGGCCCGGGTGGTGGGCCAGTATGACGGGCCGATGGACCGGGTGGACCTGTCCCCGTCCAGCGTCACCGCCGCCGTGCTGGAGCTGGCCGGAGAGCTCGCCGAGCACCTGCGCGAACCGTCGGACGTACGCGAGGTCGGCGACTGGCTGCGCGAGCGCCTGGCCTCGCTCACCGGGCGCATCGTCAAGGACCAGCGCAAGCCCGTCGAGACCCAGGCCGTCCGCGAGCAACTGCTGCCGATGGTCGAGGCGTACGAACGGCTCAAGCGGTCCAGGGAGGTCATCGACTACGGCGACCAGATGGCGCTGGCCGCGCGGATCGCCTCGCGGCATCCCGAGGTCGGCGCGTCGGAGCGGTCCCGGTTCTCCGTCGTGCTGCTCGACGAGTATCAGGACACCAGCCACGCCCAGCTCGTGCTGCTGCGTTCGCTGTACGGCGGGGGCCACCCGGTCACGGCGGTCGGCGACCCCTGCCAGTCGATCTACGGCTGGCGCGGCGCGTCGGCGGGCAACCTGTCCCGGTTCCCCCGGGACTTCCCGGCGGCGTCCGGAGAGCCCGCACAGGTGCGGCGGCTGTCGGTCAGCTTCCGCAACGGCGAGCACGTGCTCGGCGTCGCGGCCCGGATCCAGGCGCCCCTGCGCGAGGAGGCCCGTGAGGTGCCGGTGCTGGTGCCCGGCGGCAACCGGGTGGGCCGGGGGCGGGTGCTGTGCGCCTTCCACGAGACGGCCGAGGACGAGGCGGAGTGGATCGCCGAGGGCCTGGCCGGCATGCTGCACGGCGAGGGCGCCCCGGACGGCCTGCCCTGGGGCGAGGGCGAGCGGGCCAAGCGCGGCCCCGCCCTGCAGCCGCAGGACGTCGCGATCCTCGCCCGCAAGCGGTCGCAGTTCCCGGCCCTGCGCCGGGCGCTGGAGGCCCGGAGAATCCCCGTGGAGGTCGTGGGCCTCGGCGGGCTGCTCACCGTGCCCGAGGTGGCCGACATCGTCGCGACCCTGCGGGCCCTGTACGACCCGACAGCCGGGGACGCGCTGGTGCGGCTGCTCGCAGGCCCGCGCTGGCGGATCGGCCCGGCCGACCTCAAGGTGCTCGGCGACCTGGCCCGCGAGCTCAACAAGGAGATCAGGCAGGCCAGGGGAGGACCACGGCCGGAGGACCCGCTCGACCAGGTCGTCGCCGACCTCGCCGAGGAGCGCGGCAGCCTGATCGACGCGCTCGACGAGCTGCCCGACCGGCCCGACTGGCTGGAGCGGTTCTCCCCGCCGGCGCGGATGCGGCTGCCCGCCGTCGCCCGTGAGCTGCGCTGGTTGCGGGGCCACGCGGGGCAGCCGCTGCCCGACCTGATCAGCGAGATCGAGCGCAGGCTCGGTCTCGACGTGGAGGTCGCCGCCAGGGGCGGTAGCCCGCTCGCCGCCCGCGCCGACCTCGACGCCTTCCTCGACGCCGCCTCCCGGTTCGCCGGCGACTCGGAGGACCCGACGCTCGGCGCGTTCCTGGCGTACCTCAAGGCGGCGGAGAGCGAGGAGTTCGGGCTGGAGGCCGGGCGGGTCGGCGACAGCAACACGGTCAAGCTGATGACCGTCCACGCGTCCAAGGGACTGGAGTGGCCGGTCGTGGTGGTGCCGGGCCTGTCGCAGCTCACCTCGCAGAAGGGCGGGCTGATCAGGGGCAGCATGTTCCCCGCGACCCCGGTCACCAACTCGCGGTGGACGGAGAACCCGCGCAAGCTGCCGTACCCGCTGCGGGGGGACAGCGCGGACCTGCCCGAGCTGGCCGGGCTGGACCGGGAGGCGCTGGGTGCCTTCGACGAGCGCTGCCGCGACCGCGACCTGATGGAGGAGCGGCGGCTGGCGTACGTCGCCGTCACCCGGGCGCACTACCTGCTGATCGCCTCCGGCTACCGCTGGGGCTCCTCGTCGCGGCCGCTGGAGCCGTCGGACTTCCTGCGGGAGATCCGCGAGGCGGGCGCCCGGGTCGTCCGGTGGGCCGAGGACACGGAGAGCACGGACAATCCGCTGCTCGCCGAGCCGCCGGTGGCCGAGTGGCCGTCCGTCACGGTGCACGACGCGATCCTTGACGGCGCCCGCCTCGTGGAGGAGGCGATGATGGGCGACGCCCCGCCCCCGGCGGCGGATGGTCACGCCCTGCTCAGGGACCGGGATCGGGAGCGGCTGCGGGCCTGGGCGCGCGACACCGACCTGCTGCTGCGCGAGCGGGAGACGAACCGGCAGCGGGCCGGGGCGGTCGTGGAGCTGCCGTCGCGACTGTCGGTGTCGTCGCTGGTCACGCTGGCCCAGGACCCGGCGGCGTTCGCCCGGCAGGTGCGCCGGCCTGTGCCGCGTAAACCCGCTCCGCTGGCGCGCCGGGGCACCACGTTCCACCGGTGGCTGGAGTCGCGCTGGGGCCAGCAGCGCCTGATCGACGACCTGGAGCTGCCCGGCGCCGCCGACGAGCTGTCGGAGACCGAGATCCAGCTCGCCGAGCTGCAGGAGCGGTTCGAGGAGAGCGAGTGGGCCGCGCGTGAGCCGGTCGACCTGGAGGTCCCGTTCGAGACCATGATCGGCGACCGTCTGGTGCGCGGGCGGATGGACGCGGTCTTCCGCGAGGGCGACGGCTACGTGGTGGTCGACTGGAAGACCGGCGAACGGCCGCAGGGCAGGGCCGCCGAGACCGCGTCGGTGCAGCTCGCGGCCTACCGGGTGGCCTGGGCGGCGCTGGCGGGGGTGCCGCTGGAGAAGGTCGGGGCGGCCTTCCACTACGTGCGCTCGAACGAGACCGTCCGGCCCGTGGATCTCCTCGACGCGGACGGTCTCACCACGCTCATTCAGCGGGTTCCGGAGGACTGACCACCTCATCGAAGAGCGCGCTCGTCTCGATCTTCATCCCGAACGGTTCGGGCAGCTCCAGCACCTCGCCCTCCTCGGCGGTGACGATCCGTTGGTACGGCTGCCGGTCGTCGCGGGGGCCGAGGTCGGGGAGCGGGTCGCTCATCAGGGTCACCGTGCGTGGAGTCGCCAGGGGGTCCACGATCAGGTAGAGCGGCACGCCCGCCCGCGCGTAGTCGAGTGGCTTCTCCTGCCAGTCGACCTTGCGCGTGCTGAACGAGCACACCTCCACGGCCAGCAGGAGGCTGCGCCCGTGAGCGCGCATCTCGTCGAACGCTTCGGCCCTTTCCGGCACGACCATGAGGTCCGGCAGTCGCAGGTCGGGCTGCGGTGGGATGTGAACCCCCCAGCTCTGGTGGAAGCGCCAGCGGTTGGCCAGCTTCAACGGGTACAGAAGATCGGAGAGCCTGTCGATGATGTCGACGTGCTCCCTGTTCGCTGCAGGGCTCACGACGACCTGCCAGTTGTGGATCTCCGCCCGATAATCGGCTTCCTGGAACGCCAGGCACATCTGCAGCAGTTGGTCCTCGAGACGTTCGGGCAGCCTGTCCTCCGAGGGCTTGGGCTCGTCCGCGACGAGATCGTCGGGGACGGGGCTGACCTGCTTCTGCGGGACGCGGTGGTCGCGCCTGCCGCGCTTGGTCGGCTTGGTGAGGGCCATAGCGCCATCCTCTCCTGCTCCTCCATTGATGGTACGGAAGGTTTCCAGAGCGCCACGGAAAGTAACAGGAGAGTGATGGGCGGGAGATCGCTCGGAAGGGGCGACGCGGTGAAGGAATGCCCTACCGGGGGAAGGAAAACCGGCTCCACAAATCAGTCATAGGCGACGTACCCGCCACAAAGGTCCCGTGCCGGGATGGGGATTATCCGCGAGAGCGATTCTCTATTCCGGTGACGCCAACCGATCATGATCGGCTATCAATGACCTATGTCGGTTGTGCGGACAGCGATGGCGGTGGTCTGTGTCGCGGTGGTGACCGGGTGTTCGGCGTCGGCGGCGGCTCCGGATCTCACGCTTCCCCTGGACGCCTACAGTCTCGGCGCGAAGGATCGCGCCCAGGTGACTCGGGCCCGGTTCATGCTGATGGAGGAATGCCTGCGTCATGTGGGGATCGATTTCCGCTTTCCCGCCGTCCAGCCGGTGACCGACCTGCGCAATGTCGATCTCCTTGGGTGGCTCGATCCCCGCCGGGCCGCCGAATCGGGATATCTGGAGCCTGGGCGGAGTTCGGATGAGATGACCGGCGTGCCGTCGTACTCCATCACCGACGAGGCGTCCTATGTGCTTTACGGCAAAATCCGGCGATACCACGGAAAGGCGGTGCCGCCCGGAGGCTGCATGGCCAAGGCCGACGCCCTGCTGAACCGTGGAGCGCACGGCGTGAGCCCGGCCGACGCGGGAAAGAGGTTCGACGACGACGAGGTCCCGCGTTTCGTCGACGCCGCGGCCGACATCGCATTGAAAGACCAGCGGATCGCGGCAGCCGAACGCGAGTGGAGCGACTGCATGCGTTCGGAGGGCTTCGACTATCGGAGCACCGTCGAGGCCGGTGGCGACCGGCGCTGGGCGGCGACCGTCAACGACGACTCGGCCGGCCACACCCCCAAGTCACGCGGCACGAAGGCCGAGATCGACACAGCGGTCGCGGACGCGCGATGCCGGGCCGAGACCGGCTACACCGACGTTCGCCGCGAGGTCTTCGTCGAGGCCGAGCGCCGTGTCATCGGCCAGAACCGGGCCCGGCTCGACGTCATCGGATCGCTCGACCAGGCCCGCCTCGCCAACTCCGCCAAGGTCCTCGACGGCACGCTCACTCTGTCCTGGTGATCAGCGTCGGCCTGCGGCCGCCTCGATCAGCCGCAGGACGTCGTCCAGGTCGGCCTCGAACTCGGTGGCGAGGTCGTCGGGCAGGCGGAGCCAGGGCTTGAGCCTGGCGTGCGCGGGAAAGTCGCCCTCGGGGAGACTGCCGCGGTGCCCGCGCGGATCGGGGTCGCCGCTCGTGAAGCGGCCCGAGACCTCGGACGCGGCGAAGCCGATCACGAAGGTGCTGAGCAGGCGCTCCAGCCGGGGAACTTCCCGATCCGGCACCCCGGCCTCGATGAGCGCGTCGTAGATCACGTCCACCGTACGGACGGCGTCCGGCGTGACGGCGGGCCGGGAGAACAGCAGGGGCGCCGCCCAGGGATGCCGCCGGACCATCGTCCGGACGGCGCGTGCGAGGGCGGCGAGCCGCTCGTCCCACCGCTGAGTCTCCTGCCGATCCCGGTCCGGCGGCAGGAGCGCCGCGAGCAGGTGCCCGACCATGGCGTCGAGCAGTTCGGCCTTGCCGCCGACATGCCGATAGAGCGCCATCGGCGTCACCCCGACGCGCTCGGCCACCGCGCGCATCGAGACCCCGTCGAGCCCGCGCTCGTCGGCGATGGCCAGTGCCACTTCGAGGATCTCTTCCCGCCTGCCGCCCACAGGTATACAGTGTAGACGTATACGCCGTATACCTCGTATGCCCCGGAGGGATGGATGCTCGCCGCGGAGAAGCTGGTGAAGCGCTACGGCGCGCGCAACGTGCTCGACGGCTTCGACCTCACGGTCGCGCCCGGCGAGATCACCGGCCTGATCGGCCACAACGGCGCGGGCAAGACCACCTTCGTCGAGGTCGTCACCGGCCTGGTGCGCCCCGACGCCGGCCGCCTGTGGGTGGCCGGACATGACGCGCTCCGCTCCGGCAGTGCCGTACGGCGTCTGCTCGGCGTGGCTCCGCAGGAGCTCGCCCTGTACAACCGGGTGAGCGTCCGGGAGCACCTGCGGTTGTTCGCGGGGCTCGCCGGGCTGCGCGGGCGGCGCAGGGACGCGGAGACCACCCGCGTCCTGGACGAGCTCCACCTCGCCCCGGTCGCGGACCGGCCCGCCGGGGTCCTGTCCGGTGGTCAGCGCCGCCGCGTCCAGGCGGCCACGGCCATGGTGGGGTCGCCGCCGCTGCTCCTGCTGGACGAGCCGACCGCGGGCGCCGACCCGGAGACGCGGGCGGCACTGCTGGCCGCGGTCCGGGCCCGCGCCGAGGCGGGGGCCGCCGTCCTCTACACGACCCACTATCTGCCGGAGCTCGTCGATCTGGACGCCACGGTGGCGCTCGCCCGTGCCGGACGCGTCATCGCGCGTGGCTCCCAGCAGGAGCTCACCCGAGACCTGCCGGGCGAGCTGCGGGTCGCCTTCGACGACCCGGCCGAGCCCGAGCTGCGCCTGCCGACCACGGACCCCGGCGCCGACCTCGCCGCGCTGCTCGCGTCGGGACGTACGCCCGTCTCCGTCGATGTGCGGCGGCCCGGCCTGGACGACCTCTACCGCTCGCTGGAAGCCACGTTCTCGGAGCAGGACGGCGGGGAGGTGCGCGATGTGGTCCGGTGAGTCCGTACGCCGCGTCGGCGTGCTGATACGCCACAACCTGCTGCTGATGCGGGGCGAGCCCGGCCCCCTGGTGAGCCGGATGATCCTGCCGCTCGCCTTCCTCGCGCTGCTGCGCCCGCTTTACGCGGCGGCGCAGGGCGAGGCGGCGGGCACGGAGCAGGCGGTCGTGGGCACGCTGGTGACCTTCTCGCTGCTCGCGCTCGGCATCTCCGGCAGCGCGATCCTCACCGAACGGCTCGGCCGCACCTGGGACCGCCTGCGCGGCACGGCGCTGCGTCCCGCGGAGATCCTGGTGGGCAAGGCCGTGCCGGTCTTCGCCGCCATGCTCGCCCAGCAACTGCTCGTCATCGGCTTCGGCGTGTGGGTGCTGGGCCTGCGGGTGCCGCATCCGCCGCTCCTGCTGGGCGTCCTGCTCTGCTGGAGCTGCACCCTGCTCGCCCTCGGCGCGCTGCTCGGCGTGCTCGTACGCGGAATGGGCGAGCTGTCGGCCGCGTACGACATCGGCGGCATGCTGCTCAGCAGCCTCGGCGGCGCGCTCGTTCCGCTCGGAGCGCTGCCGCACTGGGTCGCGGCCGTGGCCCCGGTCTCTCCCGGCTACTGGGCCGTGCACGGGCTGTGTGCCGCGCTCGTCGGCGACGCGGCGACCGTGGCGGAGGTGTGCGGGGTGCTCCTCGTCGTCGCGCTGGCCTGCGGCGCCCTGGCCGTTGGCCGCCTGAAGGGGCGCAGCGGACGGCTGGTGGCGCTCTGACCGCCCGGCGGCAGGCCGCTTGTCTCCTCGTCACCGCAGGCGACAACCCTGAGCGGCACCGCAGGCGACAACTCTGATCGGCTGAACAGCGGGGCCGCCTTTGCCGCGCTGTGCGGCGTCAGCCCCATAGGACGTCTTTCGGCTCGGCGTGGCCCTTCTTCCATGCGGCCTCTGGCGTCTCATGAGTCGTGAAGGGTGCCGGTGTGCGTCTCGCCGTGCGTCCCGTCGGCCGCAATGGAGTAATCGGTTGACTCTGCCCGTTCGGCCACGTAACGCGGCTTGTTCGTCGCGTCCGCCGTCGGCCGTTTGTATTTGTCCATCAGCCGCCTGAGGGGCGCAAATCCGGCTTTGGTCAATTCGATCTGATCTTGATACTGAACCAACCTGATTCACAGGCGCCGCCGCGCCATGTTGAGGAGTTCGTAACCGTGTTGCGCGTGATCATCCGTTTACGGAGAGTTAACTGCGCCGATCTGCGCGTGAAACATCATCACGCTCGCCTTCCGGCTCGGCGTGGTCATTCTTTTACACGGCCTTTCGCGTCTCATGAGTCGTTAAGAATGCCGGTATGTGTCTCGCCGTGCCCCTCGTCGCCGGCGATGGGGTAATCGGTGGACTCTGGACGTTTGGCCATGTTATGCGGCTTGTTCCGGGGTGGTAGCGTCCGCCGTCGGCCGTTTGTATTTGTCCATCGGCCGCCTGGGGGCCGCAAATCCGCGCCGGTCGGCTCGACCTGATTTTGGTCCTGAAACCAGCCCGATTCACAGGCCCCGCCGCACCATGTTGAGGAGTTCGTAACCGTGTTGCGCGTGAGCGCCGGTTCACTGCGAGTTAACTGCGCCTAGTCGCGCGTGAAACATCCGGCTGGCGTCATCGATCTCACCCCACTTCAGGAGGAGTGCATGAATTCTCCCCCACGCGGCATTCTCGCCGCCCGACGCCGGGCCATCAGACGACGATTGGCTTGGCTGCTGACCCCCATCCTGGTTCTGGTAACAATCGGGGTCAGCCCTTCCCCATCCCAGGCGCTTCCGATCGGTGTAGGAACGCCGGTGCAATTCACGCTCACCGATAACCAGGGTGCGTGGTTCGACACCGGTGCGACGCTGTTCGGCACGCGGTCGCTCGGCCTCGCCGTGACGCCGCGGACCAAGCTCGCGTCGCTGCCGCTGAGCGTCGACACGCTGCTCAACGGCGATCTCGGCGGCGGCCTGCTCAACCTGCCGTTGCTCAACGGCGACGCACCGCTGATCGGCAGCCTCGGTGTGAACGTTAACAGCCTGCTCAACCTCGACCAGCTCAACTCGGCGGTCGACGCGGCGGGCGGCCTGCTCGGATTCCTGAACCCAACGATCCAGCGCGCCAAGACGCAGATCAACCAGCTCGGCCAGCAGCTGTTGACGGCGTCGGACAGCAGCGCCGTCCCGCTCAGCAGCCTGCCCGTGGGGCTCGACCTGATGCGCACGCTCAACGAGGTCGCCGCGCTGGCGCCCGCGGACCTGAGCCTCGCGCCGAAGGCGAAGTTCACGGTGGCGGCACCGGCGGCCGCCTCGGCCCACTCGGTGACCAGCCTGATCTGGCCGGTCGGCGCGCAGCCGATCGACCAGAACAGCGCGTTCATCGGCAACGCCGAGGCCGGCCTGACCGAACCGGGCCTGTACGCGTGGGTCTGCAAGATCCACCCGTACATGCTCGGCGCTGTGGTCGTGGACGACCCGCTCACGCCCGGCCTGGACTTCGGCAAGAAGCTCAACGTCAACGTCAAGGGCGGAATCGTCGTGCCCAGCTCGGCCGACGTGGTGCAGGAGCTCGTGCAGAAGTTCTTCCGGATCACCACACCCGACAACTGGCAGGTCTACAGCAACACGCAGACCAAGAACTGGAACCCCTACTACCCGCCCGCGCCGATCCTGCAGTATGACGCGAACGAGCAGCCGGTGCTCATTCCGAGCCTCGACGCGTACTACAACAGCAAGTTCAACGAGGGCGTCACGCTGCCCGCGCTGACCCAGCGGCCGAGCGTGCCCGGCGTCGGCGAGCTCTGGGTCGACACCCAGATGGAGAAATACGCCGGCAAGGCCAAGTCCGGCGCGGCGACCAGGGTCGACGTGCAGAACTGGACCGTGACCCGGAAGGTGGCGCTACCACAGATCAACCTCAACAATCCGCACAACATGTGGTCGGACCGCGACGGAAAGTACATCTATCAGACGGAATGGTTCTCCGACCGTCTGACCGTGTTCGACCGGACCACGGGTAAGCTCGTGCGAACTATCCAGGTCGGCCCGGACCCATCCCATGTGATGACCCGGCCCGACACCGACCAGCTCCACGTCGCCATCAACGCCGGCAACGCGGTGGTCGAACTGAGTCCGGGTGCCACGCAGATCGACAGGCGCATCCTGGTGCAGGGTCCCGGCCAGACACCGGCTCACCCGCACGCGCACTGGATGAGCGCCGACGGGCACACCATGGTCACGCCGAACGTCAACCACAACAACTCGACGATCGTCGACGTGCCGTCGGGCTCGATCCAGGAGGCGCAGACCGAGCAGCTGCCCATCGCGACCGGCATGATGCCGGACGCCTCGAAGTACTACGTGGCCAACTTCCTCGGCCAGAGCGTCTCCTGCGTCTCGTTGGACGGGCCGGCGTGCCACAGCGACAGCGGCACGAACGTCGGCTACAAGGCCATCGACCTGTGGGCGAACTACGACATGGTGACCGGGGCGACGAACGGGAGCTTCGGCGGCCTGCCGATCCAGATCCCGGTCAGCCCTGACGGCAACGTGGTGCTCGTGGCGAACACGCTCACGAGCAACATCGCCGTCATCGACACCAAGACCGACAAGGTGGTCAAGTACCTGCCGTGCGACTCCGGCTGTCACGGCATCAACTTCGGCGCCAAGCGCGGCGGCGGCTACTACGCCTACGCGTCGAGCAAGTTCGCCAACAGTCTCGCCGTGATCGACACCGACCCCAACGGCGACGGCGACCCCGCCGACGCCACGATCGTCGGCAGGATGGTTCTCGACTCGGCCGCGGGCACCGCCACGGATGACGTCGTGACCGCCTACAACGGCATGGGCGGGCAGGGCGTCCTCCCCTACCCGATCGTCTACAACGGCTGGGTGCAGAACGCCACGCCGGAGATGGCGAACCAGCTCACGTGTAACCAGCTCAACCCCATCAACCCGGGGGTCTGCGAGTAACCGCGGGCCCGCACTGCGGGGGAGGGACCGTGAAGCGGACGGTCCCTCCCCCTGACCGGGGCCCCCATCGCGCACCACCCACGCCGGTCCATTCGGCCCTCGACGCGTGCGCGCGTGCATTCCACAGTAGACGAGGAAGTACACCCATGTCTGATACGACCGCACCGGAGCCCTTCGCGGCCCTCCGGCGCGCACTCTCCAACGCCTCGCCACCGTTACGCCGGCTGATGCTGATCGGCGTGATCGCGCTCTCGATCCTGGTCTCCGGCACGACACTGTTCGCGCCGAAGGCCGCGCAAGCGGCGAACCACACGATCGCGATCAAGAACTTCGCGTTCACGCCGGACGTGCTCACGCTGGCACCCGGCGACACGGTCACGTTCGTCAACCAGGAGACGGACGGTACCGTCCACGCCATCCGCGGCGACTTCACGTCCCCGGACCTGCCGCCCGGGGCGACCTTCACGGTCACCATCGTCGCCGCAGGCTCGTACAACTACTACTGCAGTTTCCACCCGTACATGACCGGCATCATCAACGCCGGAACGGCATCGCCGTCGCCGTCCCGCTCGCCGAGCGCGAGCCCGTCGCCGAGCCCGAGCCGTTCGCCCAGCGGCAGCCCGTCGCCGGGTGTCAGCCCGGGCGTGAGCCCGAGCCCGAGCGTCACCCCGACGACGCCGACGCCCGGCTCCGCGCCCTGCGACGACCCGGTCCTCGGCGCCGACCAGGGTGACGGCACCCGGCTGGCCGCCTACGAGGTGGTCGGCTCCGTCAAGGTGTTCAAGCTGTGCATGTCGCAGACCGACTGGGAGGTCTCGCCCGGGGTGGTGAAGCTGGCGTACACGTTCAACGGCATGGTGCCCGGCCCCACCATCAAGGTCAACGAGGGCGACAAGGTGCGGGTCATCGTGCAGAACGACCTGCCGGAGCACACGGCGGTGCACTGGCACGGCATGGTGCTGCCGAACGCGCAGGACGGCGTGCCGGACATCACCCAGCCGCACATCCTGCCCGGCGAGACCTACACGTACGAGTGGACCGCCAAGTCGACCGGCACGCACTGGTACCACTCGCACATGGGCGGCGGCCAGGTCGGCCGGGGCCTCTACGGCGCGCTCCTGGTGACCCCGACGCTGGGCGACATCGCCGCCGACAAGCACTACACCATCCAGATCGGCGACGGTTCCAACGGGTTCACCTTCAACGGCAAGTCGTACCCGGCGACCGCGCCGCTGGCGGCGGCGGTCAACCAGAAGGTCCACATCCGGCTGATCGGCGCGGGCCCCGAGATGATCCACCCGATCCACCTGCACGGCGCGGCGTTCCAGGTCGTGGCCCAAGACGGCAACAAGCTCGCGTCACCGTACACCGTGGACACGCTCAACGTCGGCGTCGGACAGACGTACGACATCGTGTTCCAGCCCAAAGAGCCCGGTAAGTGGTTGCTGCACTGCCACATCTTCTCCCACTCCGAGGGACCCAACGGCATGATCGGCCTCGTGACGATCGTCAATGTAACGGCGTAGTCACCGGCTGAACCTGCCTCCGAACCCGTGCCGGTCAGTCGTGACAGCACCTGGCCGGCACGGGCTCCACATACCGATACGCGCAAGGAGCCCGCGCATGAAGCCCATCCGCGCCGTCGCCGCGACGCTCGTCGCCGGCGTCGCCGTCCTGCTCGCCCCCACCTTGCCGGCGTTCGCCCACGTCACCGTTTCCCCCTCGGTCGCCACCACCGGCGGCCGCGGCACGTTCGCGTTCAAGGTGCCCGACGAGCGCGCGGACGCGAACACGACCCGCGTCGAGGTCGTCTTCCCGGAGAACGCCCAGCTCTCCAGCGTCTCCGTGCGCCCCGTCCCCGGCTGGAAGGCCACTGTCGCCACCCGGCAACTGCCGAACGCCGCGTCCGCCGGGTCCGAGGACGAGGCCGCCGACAAGGCCGTCACGGGCATCGTGTGGGAGGGCGGCGCCATCAAGCCCGGCGAGTACCAGGTCTTCGAGGTGTCCCTCGGCCCGCTGCCCACCACGCCCGGCGAGCTCGTGTTCAAGGCGCTGCAGACCTACAGCAACGGTGAGGTCGTCCGCTGGATCGACATCCCGGAGGCCGGCGCTCCACAGCCCGAACACCCGGCGCCGGTGATCTACGTCAAGCCGCCGGACGCGCCGCAGGCCACCGCGCCCGCCGCGGCCACCCCCACCGACGACGGCGTCGCTCGCCTGCTCGGCTGGGCCGGCCTCGCGCTCGGCGCGCTCGCGCTGCTGACGGCGGCCGCGACCGGGCTGCGCCGGCGCGCCCCGGCGCCGGCCTCCGCGCCGCTCGCGGAGGCGGACACCGCCGCGCGGCTCTCGCCATGACCCGCACCAGGACGCGCGGCGCGGTGCTCGCCGTCCTCCTCGCAGGGTTAGCCACCGCCGTGTCCCTCATGGTGGCGAGCCCTGCCTGGGCGCACGCGGAACTGATCGACGCCGCGCCGGCCAACGGCCAGATCTACCAGGACTCCCCTCGGACGCTGCTGCTGCAGTTCACCGACCCGGTGACCGTGCCGCCGGACGGCGTGCGGCTGTTCGGCCCGGACGGCGCCCGCATCGGCATCGGCGCACCGGCCCACCGCGCGGGCGACGCCACGTCGGTGGAGGCCCCGCTGAACGGGAAACTCGCCGACGGCGTCTACACCGTCTCGTGGCGGGTGGTGTCCTCCGACAGCCACCCGGTGCAGGGCGCCTACACGTTCACCGTCGGTACGCCGGGCAGCCGGCCGGCCGGCGTCACGCCCCCGGACGATCGTCACGGCGATGTCGCGACCGCGTACGGCGCCGCCCGGTGGGCCGCGTTCGCAGGGTTCGCCGTGCTGGTCGGCACCGCCTTCTACCTGGCGTGGTGCTGGCCGGCCGGTGCGCGGCGACGGCCGGCCCGGCGGGCGTTGTGGGCCGGCTGGGGCGCCGGCCTGGCCGCCGCGATCGCCTCCGGCCTGTTGTACGGGCCGTACGTGGCCGACGGCGACCTGGCGGGCGTCTTCGACCCGCGGCTGCTGTCCACGACGTGGGCCACCGGCCTGGGCCGTGCCCTCGGGATTCGCGTCGCTCTGCTGCTCGCCGCGGCGCCCGCGCTCGTCTGGCTGCTGAACCGCTACCCGGACGCGCCGGACCGCCGCACGCGGTGGACGGCCGCGGCGGCGGTGCTCGCGGCCGCCGCGGCGCTCGCCACGACCTGGAGCCTCGCGAACCACAGCGTGACGGGCCAGGCCCGCGGGTTCGCCGTGCCGGTCGACGTCGTGCACCTCGTCGCCGGCTCGGTCTGGCTCGGGGGTCTCGTCGCGCTCGCCATGACGCACGTGCCGGCCCGCGACGCCGTGACCCTGCGCGTGGCGGTGCCCCGGTTCTCGCACACGGCGCTGGTGTGCGTGGCGGTCATGGCCGCCACCGGTCTGTTCCAGGCATGGCGGCAGGTCGGGTCGCTGCCGACGCTGTTCGCCACCGCGTACGGCCGGGTTCTGCTGGCGAAGGTCGCCCTCGTGGTCGTGCTGGTCGCGTTCGGCGCCGCCGCCCGCGGATGGGTCGCCCGCCACTACGGCACGGGCGGCAACCGGCGTCGTGGCGGCCCCGACCCCTACCAGCTCTACGCGTTCTACCGGCGGTTGCTGGCCGAGACGGCGGTGGGCGCCGTCGTGCTCGGCCTGTCCGCCGCGCTGGTCGCCATGGAGCCGGCCCGCTCGGCGTACGCCGGGCGCCGCTCGACGGCGGCGCCCGCGAATACGGCGGCGCCGGTGCCGGTCGTGCCCGAACCCGTGCCGTTCTCGGCCGGCTCCGGCCCCGCCGCGCGTGGTGCGGTGCTGCTCGAGGTGTTTCCACCGAAGGTGGGGCCGGCGCAGCTGCACCTGTCGGTGCTCGGCCCGAACGGCGCGCCGCTCAACGTGCCGGAGGTGCACGCGGCCATGACCCTCACAGGCCGGGACCTCGGGCCGATCCCGGTGGAGCTCCAGGGCGCCGGCGGGCACTACATCGGCCAGATGAACCTGCCGTTCCCGGGTCGCTGGCAGGCCGTTCTCACGGTCCGCACCACGGAGACGGACCAGGCCACGGTTCGCGTCGTGGTCGACGTGAGCGCGTGAAGTCAGCTCAGGTAGTGGAACGCCGGCTTCGGGTGCATGAGGAAGTCGTGGTGGGAGATGTTCCAGGCGTACGCGCCGGCCATGGCGAAGGCGACGACGTCGCCGGCGGCGAGCGAGGCGGTGACGCGGCGGGCGAAGACGTCCTTGGGGGTGCAGAGCCGCCCCACCAGGGTCACCGGGCCGTCCTCGCCGTCCTCACCCCTCGGCAGCACCACGAAAGGCTGGTCGTGGCCCTTCGTGACCGGCGTCCGCAGGTGGTGGGTGCCGCCGGACAGGACGGCGAAGCGCTCCCCGTGCACGCGCTTCACGTCGAGCACGGTCGTGAGATACCAACCGCAGTAGGCCGTCAGGGCGCGCCCCGGCTCCACGCGCAGCGTCTCGCCCGGCCGGGCCAGCGCCCGCAGGCCCGCGCCGTACGCCGCCCAGTCGAACAGCTCCTCCGGGCGGGTGTAGGAGACGGCCATGCCGCCGCCCAGGTTGAACTCGCGCAGCCCGAGGCTCCTGCCGTACGCCAGGACGGCCTCGGCGAGCGCGAGCAGGTCAGGGGCGGCCAGGCCGCTCGCGAGGTGGGCGTGGATGCCGCGCAGCCGCACCGGTGAGGACCCGAGCAGGGTCAGGCACTCGGCGACCCCGCCGGGGTCCATGCCGAACGGCGTGGCGCCGCCGCCCATGGCGAGCGCCGCGCCGGTGACGGGCACGTCGAGGTTGACCCGCAGCAGCACGTCGGCCGGTTCGCGCAGCCGGCGCAGCTCGGCCGGGCTCTCGACGTGCCAGCGGTGGGCAGAGGGGGCGAGGGCCAGCTCCGCGCCGGTCTTGCCCGGCCCGCCGAAGCTCAGCGGCACCTCCGGCAGCACCGCTCTGACGTGCGCGAACTCGCCCCCGGATGAGACCTCGAAGCCGTCCATGTGCGGCGCGAGCACCCGCAGCACCTCGGGGTCGGGATTGGCCTTGACGGCGTAGCAGATCTCCGTGTCCGCCAGTGCGGCCCGTACGGCGGCCGCGTGACGGTCGAGCCCGGCCAGGTCGTAGACGTAGGCGGGGACGTCGTCCAGCGACTCGGCGACCTTCCGCACGCCCGCCGGCACCTCGATGCTCATCGGCGCTCTCCTTCCGCGTCCACGCGGAGCGGGTTCGGGACGGGGACATATCCGGCGGCCCGGTCGGCCGCCCTCGCCCAGCGCACGCCCAGGTTGGCCTTGGCCGGCAGCGGCGCCCCGGCCAGCACCCGGGTCAGCGGCGCGAGCGCGTCGAGACCCGCCGCGTGGTCCGCGACGTAGCGCTCCAGGGACTCCCGGGCGACCGCCCACAACGCGCGCAGGACGCCGTCGGCCGTGCCCGCCGTCGTCGCGGCGACTTCCGCCAGGTGGTTGACGAACAGGCAGTAGGCGACCCGGTTCCAGCCCCGCGCGGCGTCGTACGACAAAGGGGCGGCCACACCGCCCGGCACGCCGGTCAGGTCGTGCCGTCCGGTGACCAGCTTGGTGCCCTCCAGGTCGCGGAAGACCGCCTCGACGGGCCATCCAGCGGCGTCGAACCCGACGAGCACGTTCTGCACGTGCGCTTCGAGCACGACCCCGTGCCGGAAGAAGGCGTCGAGCACCGGGAACGCCACGCGCTCGACGTACGCCCCCCACCACGCCACAGGATCGGCCGTACGGCGGGCCAGGACGGCCTCGGGCACCCCGTCCGCGCCGGCGGCCAGGGCGCCCGCGAGCACCGGCGTGGTGCCCGGCCCGCAGACCACCCACGGACCGGTGCGGACGATCACCCCGAGCCCTTCCAGCAGCCGGGTGCCGAGCGCGGCCGATCGATAGCCGGGCTCGGGCAGCCACCGCGTGCCGGGGAAGCGCCGGGCCAGCCGCTCGAAGACGGGAGCGAGCCGCCGGGTCAGCTCGACCGCGCCGCGCAGCTCATACCAGGCGTTCTTCCGCACGCAGTTGGTGATCCGCACGTCGAGGCTGAACTTCAGGCACATGCCCGTGCCGGGGTCGTACACGGTCCGGACCGACGACGTGGGCACGACCGCGCGGGGGCCGGGCCCGAGGTCGACCAGCCGCCCGTCCGCGAACGGCCCGCGCAGCTCGGCGGCCAGCAGGCCGAGCTGCCAGGGATGGGCGGGCAGCGGGACATATCCGTCCGGCGCGTTCCCGAATGTGTCGAGCGCCGCCGTGTCGCCCTCCTGGGCCACCAGGTCGGCGCGCACCCCGAGCAGCCGCGGCGCGAACCGCGCGTGCGTCTCGGGCGCGTAGTCCGGCCAGTCGTCGCCCGAGCGCGCCTTGGGCGCGGGATGGAACGGGTGCCCGGCCACGAGGGCCTGCTCGGAGGCGAGCCACGGGTCGGCGGGCGGTACGGCCCGCGCGCGGGCGGCCAGGATCGCGGCGACCGCCTCCCGCCCGGCCCGCACCTGGGTGGCGAACTCCTCGTTGCCCCCGTCCAGGCCCCCGTCCAGTTCCTGCTCCACCAGCGCGACGAGCGGCGACAGGCCGAGGGGCCGCCAGCGCCCCTCCGCGAGGTGCTCGGGCGGGCCGTCGAAGCGCAGCGCGATGCCGCCGTGGACGCGGACGCGCACCGGCGTCCCCGCCACGCGGAGCGTGAGGTGGGGCCCCGCGGCGCGCACGTGCCCACCGGGGATGGCGACCTCGCGCAGCCAGCAGCGCAGCAGCGCCCCGAGCGCCGCCTCCTCGGCCAGGGCGGCGTGCGGATCGCGGGTGTGATTGTCGAGGAGCAGGCCGTCCACGGGTCAGGCACCCCTCAGGTAGTTGGGACCGGTCGTGCCGTAGAACTTGTTGACGTCCCTGGCCCCGGTGCGGTCCTTGGCCACGAGCGTCCCGGCGACGACCATCGACTTGCCGGTGAGGCGGGCGGCCTCCAGCGTGCGCGCCCGCAGCAGCCGGGCCATCGGGTCGTCCCCGTACGGCTCCAGCGCCGCCGTCAGCGCCCGTGCGACGAGCGGGGCGGCGGACCCGGGCAGCGCGCCGTGGGCCACGGCCGTGGCGGCCAGGTGCAGGGTGATCGTCACGAAGACGTCGGCGAGCGCGTACGGGTCGTCGGCCAGCATGCGCTCGTCGCCGAAGCCGGGCGGCTCGATCCCCGCCGCGTGCAGCCGCCGGGGCGAGGCGAGCAGCCCGTCGTTGTCCTTGACCAGCAGCCGCATGGGCCCGTCGCCGAACACCAGCGCGAGGTTCTGCTGGTGGGCCTCCAGCGCGACGCCATATCGGACGAACAGCGTGACGTTCCACTCCAGCAGTGCCGTGAGGTAGTCGCGCAGCAACGCCTCCGCGTCGCCGCCGTAGTGACGCCCGGCCACCTCGTGCAGGACGAGCCGCCCGTCGTCAGGCAGGGGCGCGAGCAGGGCGGCGACCGGCACGATCTCCCCTTCGGGCAGGTAGCGGACGAGCCAGCCCAGGTATTCGTGCCCGGCGTGCCCGTAGGTCTGCTCGTCCGCGAGCGTGACGCGCAGACCGGGTTCGCGGGCGAGGATCGCGCGCAGCAGCGTCTCGGCCAGCGCGCCGTCGCGCAGGGTGCCGGGTTTGATCGACCGGCGGTTGCGCAGGCCCAGCGTGCTGGCCGGGAGCGGCACCTTGAGATGCACGCGCTCGGCCACCTCGACCGTACGGGTCGACAGGGTCGGCCGTACGACCAGGTGAGCCTCGCGCGCGGTCACGAGCCCGGCAAGCCCGGCCACCAGCGGCTCCGTCAGCGGATGGACGGGGAGGAGCACGTGCGTGCGGGCCAGATCGGGCGCCAGCCCCACGTCACGTGGCGCGGGCCACCAGCGGGGGAGATCGGGCCGCGAGAGGGTCACCCCCTCGCGCGGCACGGCCGCCCACCGCATCGCGAACTCCGGGGCGAACTCGGGCGCGTACGCCGCCAGGCCGGCGGGGGAGATCCCGAGGCGGGCGCGGGCCGTCGGATAGAGCGGGTGGTCCACGGTCGCGGCCAGCGACTCGTAGCGGATGAGGCCGCGACGCCCGCGCAGCCGCCGGGCCACCTCGCCGCGCGTCCGGTGGTGGGCCTCCAGGGCCGCGAGCGCGTCGTGGCACTCCCGCTCGAAGGCGGCGACCCCCTCGGCGTCGGCGGGGTGGGCGACGGCCTCCAGCGTCTCCAGCACCTCCGCCAGGCGCAGGCGCTCGTGCGGGGCCGTGGCGAAGTCCTGGAACGGACTGCCCGGGGCGAGCCCCACCCGCCGTCCCGAGGCGAGGACGATCGCGACCCCGTCCTTGTCGTGGGTGACCCTGGCGGAGATCCCGGCGTAGTCCTCCCGCAGCAGGGCGTTCAGCACCCGCGCGGCCAGGTAGCGCTCGCGCTCGGTGGCCTGGTCGCGTGCCGCCGGGATCATGCGAGCACCCAAGGGTGCTCCTTCCTGAACGCGCCGATCGCGGCGTCGACGCTCGCGTGGTCCGGGCCGACGGCGCGGAGCAGGCCGAGGTAGTCGCGGTTCGTCCCCGTCACCTCGACGTGATCGCCGATCTCGCGCAGCGCCCGGTGCCGGAGCCGCACACCGTCCTTCTCCATGGACAGGTCCGGCGGCGCGCCGGTGACCGTGCCGGAGTGCTCGGCCACGAGGCTCACCACGGACCCGTACGCCGCTCCGTACGCCGCGCGCAGGCAGTCGAGGTCGAAGGAGGACACCGGTTCGCCCGCGTGGACGCGCAGGATCCACTCGTGCAGCGGCACGCCGAGCAGGTCCGCGAGCAGGAAGTCGCAGTTGTCGCCGATCAGCCGATAGTTGATCTCGATGACGCGGGGGCCGTCGCGGGTGACGGCATATTCGGTGTGGCACACGCCGAAGCCGATCCCGGCCGCGTCGAGCGCCGCGCCGAGATGGGCGAGGTGGCCGGTGTCGGGGGGCCGCCAGTCGAGGCGCTCCTCCACGAAGTGCGGCAGCGGGCCCAGCGTGGTGGCGAACCCGCCCAGCACGCGCCGGGTCTCGTCGTCGCCGAGCGTCTCCAGTGTGCGCACCGGCCCGTCGAGGAACTCCTCCGCGACCACGACCTCCCCCGGCCGCCGCTCCCGCGCCGCCGCGACGGCCGCGGCCAGCGCGTCGGGCCCGTCCACCAGCACGACGTCCTCGCTGGCCACGCCCTGCGCGGGCTTGACCACCACCGGGTACGGCAGGCCGTCCGGCAGGCCCTCCGCCGGGTCCGCGCCGGGAGGGATCCGTACGGACCTGACCGGTTCGACGGCGGCGAGGGCGCGGCGGGTGAGCGCCTTGTTCTTGGCGGTGACGCAGGCCCGCCAGTCCTTGCCGGGCAGGCCGAAATACTCGGCGGCGAGCGCGGTCGCGGCCTGGAGATGGTCGGAGTTGGAGAAGATCACGTCGGGCCGGTGGTGGGCGGCCACCGCGTCGATCACGGCCCGGAAGTCGCGGACGTCCGCCGCCACGACGTCGTGGCCCGGATACCGATCAGGCTGGTCGGTGAGTATCGTCACGTCCCAGCCCAGCGCGGCCGCGGCGGGGAGGAACCCGCCGGTCACCGAATCGGTCGGGTTGAGCGTGGTGAGGTACAGCCGCACCGGCCCTCCATAGGTAAGGCTAACCTAAGTGACCGCATCCTAGCCGGGAGCACGATCATTTGACCGGCGAACGGGAAAGGGCGGGGAGATTGCCGGAGCGGCGGCAGTGGAAGGATGACGGCGTGGAAATCGCGGACGGACTGCTCGGACCCCTGCTCCTGGCGCGCAGCGCCATCGACCGATCGGCGGCCCTGCGGGGCGACGAGGAATGGCTGCGGCGGGCGTGGGAGGCCGAGAAGACGCGGGTTCTCCTCGTCCACGACGGCCGCACCCTGCTCCGCCGCTTCACCGACGGCGCGGCCCTGGTGCTCACCTCGCCGGCCGAGGCGCCGGAGGGCACCCGCTATCTGCTGGGCGTGGACGAGGACGGCGTGCCCTACTTCGCCGTCAACGCGCCGCTGCCGGAGGGCGACGCGGCGGGCCTGCGAGAGGCCGCGGTGCTGCTGGACGACCGCGACGCCGGGCTGCTCGTCTACGCGGTGGCGCTGGAGGCGTGGCACGCGAGCCACGAATACTGCCCGCGGTGCGGCAGCCGTACGGACGTCACCGCGTCGGGCCACATGCGGGTGTGCCCGCGGGACGGCAGCCAGCACTTCCCGCGCGTCGACCCCGCGGTGATCATGCTGGTGCACGACGACGAGGACCGCATCCTGCTCGCGCGCGGCCCGCAGTGGCCGCAGGGCCGGATGTCGGTGCTCGCCGGGTTCGTGGAGCCGGGGGAGTCGCTGGAGCACGCGGTGGTCCGCGAGGTCCTGGAGGAGGTGGGCGTCGCCGTCACCGCGCCGCGTTATCTCGGCAGCCAGCCCTGGCCGTTCCCGCGCAGCCTGATGCTGGGCTTCTTCGCCCGCGCCGTCACCACCGAGCTGCGTCCCGATCTGGAGGAGATCGCCGAGGCGCGCTGGCTGTCCCGGGAGGAGCTGGAGGCACAGGTGCGCTCGGGCGACCTGGTGCTGCCCGGCCAGGTCTCGATCGCCCGGCGGCTGATCGAGACCTGGTATGGGGAGCCGATCCCCGACACCGAGTGGTGAGTCAGCAGGCGCCTTCGAGGTGCCGCTTCACCTCGGCGACCGAGGGGTTGGTCATGGTGTGGCAGTCCGCGACCACGGTGGGGACGACCTGGTTGCCGTTGTTCACGCTCGCGACGAAGTCCGCGGCGTCCGGGTGCTGCTCGATGTCCACCTCGCTGAAGACGATGCCCTCCCGGGTGAGCTGGCTCTTCAGCCGCTTGCAGGGGCCGCACCAGCTCGTGGTGTAAACCGTCAGCGCCATCTGTCGTCCCTTCCGTGCGCATCACTGTTGCCGAGAGCAGTCATGGCAACATCGCGAGTGCGCCGCATGTTCCCGCCGCGTCCACCCCCTTTTGATCTCGGCTCCGCGCGGCCTCTGAGGGCCGGATGGCAGAGGCGCACGGCGGTCGGGGCGCAGGCGGCATAGGTGAGCGAGCCGCACTGGAAGCGTCCGCGGACGGCCGGGATCGTCCATCGGTGCCGGATTGTGACGTGGATCACTGCCGTGATTGTCACGCGGGGGCGGGCCGGCTCGTCTGGTTGCCGTGAACGGCGGATCCCGGCCAGAACGCCGGGGCGGACCAAGGAGTGATCATGCGAGTTCTCGTCGCGGGGGCCACTGGGGTGATCGGTGAGCGGATGGTTCCGCTGCTGACCGCGGTGGGGCACGAAGTGCTGGGGCTGGCCCGGCCGGGGAGCGGCACGGCCAAGCTGGAGGCGGCGGGTGCCCGGGTGGTGGTCGCCGACGCGCTGGACCGGGACGGGGTGCGCCGCGCGGTCGGGAAGGCGGCGCCCGACGCGGTGGTGAACATGCTCACCGCGATTCCGGCCGAGATCGATCCCCGGCATCTGGCGCGCGATTTCGCGCTGACCAACCGGCTGCGCACCGAGGGCACCCGGAACCTCATCGAGGCCGCCCGCGGAGCGCGGATCATCAGTCAGGGCCTGGCCTACGCCTATCAGCCGGGCGAGGGCATGGCCGACGAGGACGCCCCGCTGTGGCGGACCGGCACGCCCGGACAGTTCGTGCCCGTGCTGGACGCGCTGGCCGAGCTGGAGCGCCTGACCACGCAGGCGGGCGGGCTGGTGCTGCGGCTGGGCCACCTGTACGGGCCCGGCTCGATCTACGCCCCCGGCGGATCCTTCCTCCGGCAGGCGCGGGCGGGGAAGGTGCCGCTGGTCGGTGGCGGGAACGCGGTCTTCTCCTTCACGCACGCCGACGACGTCGCGACCGCCGTCGCGGCCGCGCTGGACAAGCCCGACGTCAACGGCGTGCTGAACATCGTCGACGACCGGCCGGAGCCGCTGCGCCGATGGCTGCCGGAGCTGGCCGCCCTCCTTCGCGCCCCGGCGCCGAAGAGGGCGCCTGCCGCGCTGGCCCGGCTGGCGGTCGGGAGCTGGGGGGTGGCGTTCATGAACCTGCTGCGCGGCGCCGCCAACACCCGGGCCCGGCTGCACCTGGACTGGCGTCCCCGTTACTCCTCGGTGTCCGAGGGATTCGCGGCCGAGCTGCGCGACGCGCCGGCTCAGGCCGCATGAGCCGCGAACCGGTTCTCGCGTAGCCATCGATTCTGAGGACAGATCTGATGAAGGCTCTGCTGAAAGCGATGCTCGTCGTCGTGACCGCCGGTGCGTCGTTGACCCCGGCCACGGCCCCCGTACGGGCCGATGTGATCTGCGACGACTGGTGCGAGGCCGCCTGGGCGCAGCAGCGCGCCGACGCCCTGCCCCGCACCGCCTTCTACGACCCGCCGAACCCGCTGCCCTGCTGCAGGGCCAGGCTGACACCGTCATCCCCGCGTGGATGACGGACGAGGTCGCCCGGGCGCTTCGCCGAACCGGGTGCGCGGTGGACTACCGCACCTACCCCGGCCTGGAGCACGATACCTACCCCGGACAGACCGTCGGCATCGACGACGGCGCCATGCCGGACATCCTCGACTGGGTCGCCGGCCGGTTCGCCGCCGGAAGGGACACGGCGAAGTGAACGTCGATCGGCGGGCCGCCGCCGGCGGGCAGGGAGCGCACAGTGGACGAGACCTTTGAGGAGCACCGGCAGCTCCTCCTCGGCCTGGGGTACCGGTTGCTGGGCAGCATGTGGGACGCCGAGGACGTGGTGCAGGAGACCTACCTGCGCTGGACGAACACCGATCGGTCGCAGGTCCGTGAGCCGCGCTCGTTCCTGGTGACGGTGGTGACCCGTCTGGCGCTCGACCAGTTGCGCTCGGCGCGAGTGGCGCGCGAGGCATACATCGGGCCGTGGCTGCCCGAGCCGGTCGACGGCCGGGCGTTCGGCCCGCTGGAGACCGCCGAGCTGCGCGACACCCTCTCGTACGCGACGCTCCACATGATGGAGCGGCTGTCACCGCCGGAACGGGCGGTCTTCGTGCTGCGCGAGGCATTCGACGTGCCCTATGACCGGATCGCCGAGATTCTCGACGCCTCCGTGCCGACCTGCCGGCAGTGGCACCACCGGGCGGTGCGGTATCTGAGCCGGGATTCCGGGCGGTTCGCCGCCCCCGCGCGGTCCGAGCACGCCGAACTGCTCACGCGGTTCCTGGCCGCGGCGCAGGACGGCGACCTGGCCGCCCTGGCCGAGCTGCTGGCCAAGGACGCGGTCGCCTACAACGACGGCGGGGGCAAGGTCCGTGCCGCCCTGCGCCCGGTCCTCGGACGGGACAACGTCGTGGCGTTCGTGGCCGGCCTGATGTCCCGGTACCCGATCGAGGAGGCCCGCCTGACCCAGGCCAACGGCGAACCGGCCGTCTGGACCGTGATCGGCGGGCAGCGGCAGCTCGTCGCCTTCGACGTCCGCGACGGACGCATCCACGCCATCTACGGCGTCCTCAACCCCGACAAGCTCATCCACATCTGACAGGACGAGCATCCAGGGGGCTCTGCGGCCGCTCGCGAGGACCCGCCACTCAGGGCGGGTCCTCCGCGCGGTACGTGGGGAGGGCGAGGTCGTGCCGACCGGCGGTGATCAACCAGCCGCGCCAGACCTCAACCACCCCCATGCACGGAAAACGGGGCTAGTGCCCCAGCCGGGCGACGATCCAGTTCTGGACGGTCTCGGCGACCCCCGGCTCCCGGTAGAGCGGGGAGCTGTGCTGGGTGCCGGCCATGGTCTTGACGGTCATCCGCACACCCACACTGGCCAGCGCCTCCTTGAGCATCTCGCTCTGGTAGGGCGGGACGAACTCCTCGGCGGAGTGGAAGGCGAGCATCGGCGGGTCGCCGGGCGAGGCGTGGAACGGCACCTCCATGCTCGACCACACGCTCGGGCACTTGGCGGGCGTGCAGCCGCCGGCCAGCTTGATCGCCGCCTTGCGCAGCTTCTGCTGCTCCTTGGTGCCGAACGCGCTGCCGTCCGCGAACGCCGACAGCGGCGAGACGGGCGGGGAGATCCCGACGACGCCGCGCAGGCCCGGCCGGCCGTCGCCGTACGCGCCGACGGCGGCGGCCAGATGGCCGCCCGCGGAGAACCCGACCAGGACATAGCGGCCGGGGTCGGTGTTGAACATCGCCGCGTGCCTGCGCACGGCGTTGACGGCGGTCAGCACGTCGGTGCGCTGCGCCGGCCAGGCCGCGTCGCCCGACAGCCGATAGTCGAGGTTCACGACCGTGTAGCCGAGCTGGGAGTAGCTGCGGCTGATCGACTTCATGTACTTCTTGTCGCCACCGGACCACCAGCCGCCGTGGATGACGAAAACCGCCGGGCGCCGCGGCCCGGCGGTGTGCCACCACACGTCCATGGTCTGGCGCGCGTGCGAGCCGTACGCGTAGGTGCGGATCCGCACGTCCGGCGGCGTGGGCGCCGACGAGGGCGAGGCCGACGGGGACGGCGAGGGCGACGGGCTCGCGGAGGGCGAGGCGTAAGGCCCGGCGGTGGGCCGGGTGGTGGACCCGGCGGAATGCGTCGCGGAGGGGTTGGGGGAAGCGGAGGGGCGATGGGCGGGGGAGCCCGCCGGGGTGGCCGCCTGGGCGTCCGGCGAGGCCAGGGCGAGGGTGGCGAGGGCTGCGGCGCCCACGCCTAAAGCAGTTCGGACCGCGGTGGCCACGGTGTGTTCCTCCCCGATGTAGCGGCGTGCGCCGACCGGTCCCCGGGACATGCTCGGCCGGCTGCTGGAAGGATGATGCCAGTAACAACGTCCGCAACGCATGTTGGGAGCTCCTCCTTGGACGTCCTCGACGGTCTGGATCCCGAGCAGCGCGAGGTCGCCCAGGCGGTGCGCGGACCGGTGTGCGTGCTCGCCGGCGCGGGGACCGGCAAGACCCGCGCCATCACGCACCGCATCGCGTACGCCGTGCACACCGGGGTCGTCGAGCCGCAGGGCGTGCTCGCCGTGACCTTCACGACCCGCGCGGCGGCCGAGCTCAAGCAGCGGCTGCGCGGCCTCGGTGCGGCCGGCGTGCAGGCCCGCACGTTCCACGCGGCGGCCCTGCGCCAGCTCAGCTACTTCTGGCCGCGCGTGATCGGCGGCGACCCGCCGCAGGTGGTCGAGTCGAAGCTGCCGCTGCTCGTGGAGGCGGCCAGGCGCCTGCGCAGGAACCCCGACCGCGGCGAGCTGCGCGACGTGGCGAGCGAGATCGAGTGGGCGAAGGTCACCCAGGTCGGCCCGGAGGACTACCCCGCCGCCGCGGCCAAGGCCCGGCGCACGCCGCCGATCGCGCCCGAGGAGGTGGCCCGGCTGTACGAGGGGTACGAGAGCCTGCGCCGCCAGCGCAACCTGATCGACTTCGAGACGATCCTGGAGCTCACGGCGGCCGTGATGACCGAGCACCGCGAGGTCGCCGCGCAGATCCGCCAGCAGTACCGCTATTTCGTGGTCGACGAGTTCCAGGACGTCAACCCGCTGCAGAAGCTGCTGCTCGACACCTGGCTCGGTGGGCGCGACGACGTGTGCGTGGTGGGCGACCCCAACCAGACGATCTACTCGTTCACCGGCGCGACGCCCCACTATCTGACCAACTTCGCCGTCGAGCACCCCTCGGCGGCCGTGATCAGGCTGGTGCGCGACTACCGCTCGACCCCGCAGGTGGTGACGCTGGCCAACCGCGTCATGGCGCGCTCGCCCCACCGGCTGGAACTGGTCGCCCAGCGGCCCGACGGTCCCGAGCCGGTCTTCACCGAATATGACGACGAGCAGGCCGAGGCGCTCGGCGTCGCGCTCACGGTCAAGAAGCTGATGGCCGACGGCGTGCCCACCCGCGAGATCGCGGTGCTGTTCCGGGTCAACGCCCAGTCGGAGGCGTACGAGCAGGCGTTCACCGACGCAGGGGTGCCCTACCTGCTGCGCGGGGCGGAGCGGTTCTTCGAGCGCCCCGAGGTGCGCCAGGCCGTGGTGCTGCTGCGCGGCGCGGCCCGGTCGTCGGCCGACGAGCCGCTCGCGCCCGCCGTGCACGCGATCCTGTCGGGCATCGGGCTGACCGCCGAGCCGCCCGGCGGCGGCAAGGCCAGGGAGAAGTGGGAGTCGCTCAAGGCGCTCGCCGACCTCGCCGAGGACATGGCGGCCGAGGGCACCGACCTGCCCAGGTTCGTCGGCGAGCTGGAGCGCAGGGCCATGGAGCAGCACGCGCCGCCGGTCGAGGGCGTGACGCTCGCCTCCCTGCACGCCGCCAAGGGCCTGGAGTGGGACGCGGTCTTCCTCGTCGGCCTCACCGACGGCATGGTCCCGATCGTCTACGCGGAGACGCCGGACCAGATCGAGGAGGAGCGGCGGCTGCTGTACGTCGGGATCACCCGGGCCCGCGAGCACCTGCACATGTCGTGGGCGCTCGCCCGCTCGCCGGGAGGCCGCCGCTCCCGCAGGCCGTCGCGCTTCCTCGACGGGCTGTCCCCGCGTACGGCGAGCGTGGCCAGGGCCGAGCGGCCGGGAGGCTCCGGCGGCCGGGCGAAGCGCTCGGCGGCGCCGCTGCACTGCCGGATCTGCGGCAAGACGCTCTCGGCGGCGGCCGAGCAGAAGCTGGGCCGCTGCGCGACCTGCCCCGCGGACTACGACGAGGCCCTGCTCGAACGGCTGAAGGCGTGGCGCTCGGCCGAGGCGAAGGAGCAGAAGGTCCCCGCGTACGTCGTCTTCACGGACGTCACCCTCCAGGCCATCGCCGAGCGGGCGCCCGCCTCCGAGCAGGACCTGCTCGCGATCGCCGGAATCGGACGCGTCAAACTTGAGCGGTACGGCGACGCGGTCCTGGAGCTCTGCCGCGGCGCCGGTACTGTTACCGACGAGTAATACCCGCGTGTGCTGGAGGCTGCCGTGAACTCGGCCCTGAAGGAGCTGCTGGACCTGCTCGACCTCGAACCGATCGAGCTCGACATCTTCCGGGGACGCAGCCCGGAGGAGCGCATCCAGCGGGTCTTCGGCGGCCAGGTGGCGGCGCAGGCGCTCGTCGCGGCCGGCCGTACGGTGCCGTCCGACCGGATGGTCCACTCGCTGCACGCCTACTTCATCCGGCCGGGGGACCCGGCCGTCCCGATCGTCTACAACGTCGAGCGGGTCCGCGACGGGCGGTCGTTCACCACCCGGCGCATCACGGCGATCCAGCACGGCAAGGCGATCTTCTCGATGTCGGCGTCGTTCCACATCGAGGAGCCGGGCGTGAGCCACCAGGCCGTGCGCATGCCGCAGGTGCCGGACCCCGAGACGCTGCCGACCTTCCAGGAGCGGATGCTGAAGGTCGTGGGCGACGAGCCGGGCTGGCGCGAGCTGCTGGCCAAGCCGCGCCCGGTGGACGCGCGCTATGTGAACGCGCTGACGTGGGAGGCCGCCCACGACCCCACCCTGGTCACCCCGGAGAACAACGTCTGGTTCCGGTATGACGCCGACCTGCCCGACGACCCGCTGCTGCACGTCGTGCTCGCGGCGTACGCCAGCGACTTCACGCTCGTCGACACCGTGCTGCTGGCCCACGGCCTGGCCTGGGGGTCCTCGGCGGTGTCCGGCGCGTCGCTGGACCACGCGATGTGGTTCCACCGGCCCTTCCGGGCCGACGAATGGCTGCTGTACGCCCAGGAGTCGCCGTGGTCGGGAGCGGCGCGCGGGCTCGCCCGCGGGCAGATGTTCACCGCGGCCGGGGAACTGGCCGTGTCCGTGGTCCAGGAGTGCCTCATCCGGGTGTCGCCGGCGTTGCACTCCGATGTCACGAAGTCGTGAAAATCGCAGGTAGAAAATAGGTTGCCCACCCTGCCGCGGCGGTTTAGGGTCTTGGACAAGTCAGCCGGACGCTTCGGTCCGGCGAGATCGCACTGAAATGGAGGTGAGTCCAGTGAGGAACATCACGACGTCCCGCACGCTGTGGCTCGCCTCCGCATGCCCGGCCGCCATTGTCATGCCGAAACTGCGGCGTGGCGAGGCCGCCGCTGCCCTGGCTCCGGTGACCGGAGCCGCGGGCTCGGCCGCCTTCGGCGCGTTCGCCGGCCTGGCCAGCCACCACCGCAACCCCGTCCAGCGACCGGTCTATGTGAACCGGCCGATGGGCGATGAGCAGATCCGCACCGCCGCTCGCGGAGGTGCGCAGGGTCCGCACGATGCCTGGAGAGGACCAGTCATACCCTGACTAGGTCTCCATCTCCGGGCCGCGGATCCCACCCAGGATCCGCGGCCTTCTTGTTTTGTCGGCCACGAATCCACACCCCCAACGAGGACAAACCAGACCAAACCATTCAAAGAGGTGACGCAGATGGCGGCCCCGGTCATGGACCTGATCGAAGCCGAAATCCCCTGTCGTACCGACCCCGACCTGTGGTTCGCCGAGTCTCCCGAGGACGTGGAGTTCGCCAAGGCGCTCTGCGGCGGCTGCCCGATCCAGAAGGCCTGCCTGGCCCGCGCGCTGGAGCGCGAGGAGCCGTGGGGCGTCTGGGGCGGGGAGCTCATCCTGCGGGGGGTCGTCGTGCCCCGCAAGCGTCCCCGTGGGCGCCCGCGTAAGTCCCCTGTCGCCGCCTGACCAGCAACCACAGCAATTTCCGGAAGGAACCGATCCAGATGAGCATCTCCCCGATCACCTCCCTGTATCTGCACCAAGAACTGGCGCACGAGCGAATACGAACCCTCCACCGCGAAGCTGCGGAGGAGCGGCTGGCCGGCCGGATCAGGAGCGTGCAGAGGGCACGCCGGCAGGCCGAGCGCGCGTCCCGGCGGCTGAGCTCCGCGCTGGCGCGCATGTGACGCGAGCCTGACGCGACCGAACAAGTGAATCGATGACGAAGGCCCGGGCCCGGCGAACGGCCCGGGCCTTCGTCGCTCGTAAAGATGCGATCACCGAACGCACAGAAGATCGTCTGCCGTGGGAGCGGGCGAGGACCACGGGGTATGAGGCGGATCGCCGCCCCAGGCCGGATGGTCACGGGCGGCGGGCGAAGTGGTGCATGAGCGGTGGGTGGGACTCGGATGGGCGACCGTACGTCAGGCGCGCTTGATCTCGTGGCGGTTGCGCGACGGCTCGCCGTCACCGCGCTCGTCGCCGGACTGTGGGGTTCGGTCATGCCGGAGGCCGAGGCCGCGCCGGTCGCCGCGACGGCGCGGGTGGCGCGCCACGGCCACGGTCACGGCAACGGCCACGGCGACGGAGCGACCCAGGCCACCACGGGCACCAACACCGCGAACGCGCCCGCCATCAACAGCCCGCCCAAGCAGATATCCGGTGGCCGCCGCAACGTGAACGCCCCCGCGGCCAACAGCGCCGTCACGTTCGCGGGCGTCCAGCAGGTGTCGAGCGTCAGCGTCTTCACCAACACCCTCAACGGCAACTGCAGGAGAGGGATCAAGCGCTGCGTCATCAACCAGAACCTGCAGACGAGCGAGAGCCGCGGCGGCCGATGACGCCGCCCGCTCAGGTCAGGGCGAGCGCGCTGTCCTCGGACTCGCCCGTCTCGTCGGCGAAGCCGGGCACCCAGCGCACCACCTCGTCGCGGAAGCGGGCGGTGGCGCCGAGCTGGCACAGCACGCCGACGCCGGCCGCGTGCACGCGGTGGATCAGCACGTACGACGGGGGCAGGTTGAGCTGGCGGACCACGTTGTTCGGCCGCAGGTCGGCCACGGTCGCCGCCTGCTCCCGCAGCCACTCCCTGCTGAAGGCGAACTCCTCGACCCGGGTCGGCTCGACGTACGGCGCGAGGAAGGCCCGCAGGGCGTCGACGTCGACCTCGATGTGCGGGCGGATGAACCCCTCCGCGCGCAGCCCGCGCACGACCGTCTCCATGTCGCCCTGGTTGAAGATGCGGGTGAGCCTGCCGAAGGCGACGGGGTAGCCGTCGGGCATGCGGTTGACCGCCCCGAAGTCCAGCACGCCGAGCCGCCCGTCCTCCAGCAGCCAGAAGTTGCCGGGGTGCGGGTCGGCGTGCAGCATCCCGACCCGGGCCGGGGAGCAGAACAGGAAGCGGACGAACAGCAGGCCGGCGTGGTTGCGCTCCTCCTGAGTGCCGTCGGCGATGATCCGGGAGAGCGGGGTGCCCGTCATCCATTCGGAGACGAGGATCTGCTCGTTGGCCGCGATCACGGCGGGCACGTGGAAGTCGGGGTCGTCGCGGAACTCCTCGGCGAACGCCTGCTGGGCCTCGGCCTCCTTCAGGTAGTCGAGCTCCTCGGCCACCCGCTCCTTCAGCTCGGCCAGCACGGGCTTGATGTCGAGACCGGGCAGCAGCGCGCCGAAGAGCTTGCCGAGCCGCGCGAGCTGGTTGAAGTCGGAGATCAGGGCCTTGCCCGCCCCCGGATACTGGATCTTCACGGCCACCGGGCGGCCGTCGTGCCACACGGCGCGGTGCACCTGCCCGATCGACGCCGCGGCGCTCGGCCGGTCGTCGAACTCCAGGAAGTTCTCCCGCCAGTCGTCGCCGAGCTGCTCGGTCAGCACCCGGTGGACGGTGGCGGCAGGAAGCGGCGGCGCCGCGTCCTGCAGCCGGGTGAGCGTCGCCCGGTACGGCCCGGCGATCTCGGGCGGCAGCGCCGCCTCGAAGATCGAAAGTGCCTGGCCGAGCTTCATCGCCCCGCCCTTGAGCTCGCCGAGCACCTTGAAGACCTGGTCGGCCGTACGCTTCTGGATCTCCTGGGCGACGATCTCCGCGGAGGCGCCACCGAGCCGCCTGCCCAGTCCGAGCGCGGTGCGGCCGGCGAACCCGAGAGGGAGTGTCGCGAGCTTTGCCGAGCGTGTCACGGCGCGGTGGGGAAGGTCACTCACACGACCATTGTCGGCGATGAAGAGTGCTTTCGACCACGATTTCCGATCGAGCGGGCACCGGGGCTCCGGCCGGCGCGAGCCTCCCGGAGGAATACGCCGTCTATGAGATTGGTCACACCGCGACTGCCGTGACGGGAGTATCCGCCGGTGAGAGGCGTGGCCTGTGGCCGTTCACGCGGCGGGAGCGCGGGGCACGGCCGCCGCGCCGGTCGCGTCGCCCGGGACGCAGCCGCAGTCGGGGTGCGGCTCGCAGGCGCGGTGCCGCCAGCGCCACCCGGGCGACACCTCCAGCAGGCCGCCGGGCACGCGTCCCTCGTCGAGATAGGCCAGAGCCTGACCGGCCGCCTGCGCGGCGACCAGGCACGACAGCACCACGTCGCAGGCGATCTCGCCCGCCGGATAGCCCCCGAGCCGGGCGCCCACGAGCGGCCAGGACGGATCCCGGTCGCGGCGGCCGAGATCGAGGCAGCGCAGGCAGGCGGTGAGCCCGGGGACGACGAAGGGCCCCACCGAGCCGTGTCCCTCGAAGGCGCAGACCAGCAGGTGAGGCACCCCCTCGGCGACGATCTCGTGGACCAGCGTGGCGTCGAGCGGGTCGGCGGGTGCGAGGATCACCAGGTCGGGGCGCACCCCGCCGTCGGACAGCCGGGAGGCGGCCCGTCCGGGCCAGGCGTTGACGGCGGGGGAGATCCGCCGGGCCGCGAGCACGGCGGCCTCCTCGCGGGTCGTCCCCGTCTCCGCGCGGCCGAGCCCGCCGGGAACCACGTCGCCCCAGGTCGCGGTGCCCGGATCGACCACGCAGATGTGGCCCACTCCCGCCGCGGCGAGCAGCGTGACGACCCGCGCGCCGACCCGGCCCGCGCCGTACACGCGGATCCGCGCCGCCCTGCGCGCCGACATCGCGCTCATGCCGCCGTCGGTGGAGGTCAGCGCCAGCCTGTCCAGATCGGGGCGGAGGCGGTCGCGCTCGGCGAGCGGCAGGTCGGCGAGGGGCTCCGGCCGGGCCGCGGCGTCCTCGATCAGGCCGTGCGCGGCGAGCCGGGCGACCACCTCCAGGGCGGACGCCTCGTCGAGACCGCTGCTCGCCACCGCCTGCCGCAGGGTGCGGGCGCCGTCGAGGCCGTCGATCAGGCGGCGCACGGGCGGCTCGACGCCGGTCAGCACGACGGCCCGGAGCGGATGGACGCCGAACTGCAGCGTGCGGCCGTCCCGTTCGACCCGGCGCAAAACCGGCTTGAGTCGAGGTCTCATAGTCGTCAGACCTTGCCATATGCAGGGTGGGCGCGGGCGCCGGTACCAGCGTGGCTGTGGATAATTACCGGGGTGATCGTGGTCGGTGAATATCCGCAACCCCGTAGTTTTCACGCCCGCAAGGTCACGTTCGCCCGATTGACCAGGGAGAACGTGTACCACCCCCTGTGGAATTCGGCGCGTGTCGGCTACCTTTCATATGTGCCCCCCGAGACAGTCGAGGTTCGTCGGAGCGCACGACGGCGGCGAACCGTTTCCGCGTACCGCGATGGCGACAAGACCATCGTGCTGCTTCCGGCTGGTCTGAGCACGACCGACGAGGAGCAGTGGGTACGCCGCATGCTCGACCGCCTTGCGGCCAAGGAGCAGCGAAGACGCCCGAGCGACGACGACCTGCTCGAGCGGGCGACGGAGCTTTCGGCGCGCTATCTGGACGGCAAGGCCGTGCCGGCGAGTGTCCGCTGGGTGGAGAACCAGCTGCACAGGTGGGGGTCGTGCACCCCCGACCACGGCACGATCAGGTTGTCGGCCCGGCTGCGGGGCATGCCTGCCTGGGTGGTCGACTACGTCATCATGCACGAGCTGGTCCACCTGCTCGTGCCCAGCCACGGCCCGCGCTTCTGGGCCCTCGTGGAGCGCTATCCGCGGGCGGAACGTGCCAGGGGTTTCCTCGAAGGATTCTCCATGGCCGCCAACGGCGCGCCGGAGGAGTGTTGACCCGGGTCGTCGCGGTGCTGGTCACTCCGGGCATGGCGGACGCGGCTCCACCCGGCGTGGACCCGGCCGAGTTCCTGACGGCGATGGCCGAGGACACCTACGAGATGGTCGCCGGGCTCGAACTCGTGCGGCCGGTGATCCTGTCGGCCGGCGTGCCGGGGCTTGAGAACATCGCCTGGCCGGGCACGCCCGTCCTGCGGATCGCCTCGCCCGCCGACGCCTTCGCCGCGCTGTCCGCCGGCGACGAGACCGCGGAGGAGGGCGTCGTCGTCAGCGCCGACGCCCCCGACCTGCCGCCGCTGCTGATCGGAAAGCTCTTCCGGGAGCTCGGGCGGGCCCACCTCGCGGTCTGCCCGGCCGAGGGCGGCGGCGCCGTCGCCGTGGCGGCGCGCCTGCCGGTCGCCGAGTGGGCCGCGCCCGACCTCGACGAACCCGACGCCGTCGCGGCGATGCGCCGCCGGGCGCCCGGTCCCCGCATGGTCGCCACCGGTCCCGGCTGGCACCGGCTCAGGAAGCCGCAGGACGTGGCCCGCCTCGACCCCGGGCTCGAAGGCTGGGACAACACCCGCGCTCTGCTGACCTGAGACTCATATCCGTCCGGGCAGGCGAAGCTCGGCGTAGAACGCCAGGTGGTCGCTGCCCGCGACCCTGTGGACGCCGGTGCGCACGGCCGACGCCCGCTGGTCGTACAGCACGTGGTCGATCGTGATCAACGGCGGGAACCACCGGTTCGCGGGCCAGGTGGCGGTCAGGCCGTCGCCGGTCGCGTCGGCCGCGTCCGCGTAGCCCCGCCCGAGCACCGCGCGCAGCGCGGCGTGATCGAGGCTCGCGTTGAAGTCGCCCGCCAGGACCCGTACGACGCCGGGGGACGCGGCCGGGAGCGCCGCGAGATCGGCCTCCCACTGAGCCGTGTAGGGAGCGTTCAAGGGCGCGAGCGTGTGCACGTCGACGATCTCCACGGGCGGGCCGGACGGCAGGGCGAGCCGGGCCCTCGGCATGTGGTGGCCGCCCTCGCGCACGAAGTCGGGCGCCGCGCTGAGGGGATGACGCGCGTAGATCCCGCTGCCCGAGGGCCCGGGCCCGTCCTCCAGGTGCCGGTAGGGCAGCAGGCGCGCCACGCCCGCCGCGTCCAGCGCCTCGACGGCCTCGTGAGTGAGCTCCTGGGTGGTGAGCACGTCCGGCCGGAGCCGGCGTACGAGATCCACCACGGTCGCGGCATCGCCCGCGCCGAAAAAGAGGTTGACCGTGAGGATCCGCAGCGGCGGTCCCGTGACGGTGGGGGCCGAGCCGGCCGCGCGGGGCAGGACCACGGCCGCCAGCAGGACCGATGCCGCCACCGCCACCACGATCACGGCCGTACGGCGGGCGGCCCGCGCGATCGCCACCGCCAGGAGCGATGTGGCCGCGACGTAGGGCGTGCCCGTCATCAGCGCCACGCCCACTCCGCCAAGGGGGACGGCGCCGTCGGCCCCGGCGAGCCGGGCCGCCGCCCAGACCGCGAACGGCGCCACCACGATCCACGCCGTCCGGGGGGAGACCCGGAGCCTCCGGCGCGGGGGAGAGACGATCTCGCCGCCCACGTCCAGCTTGGTCATGAGCCCGACCGTAGCCGAGCCGTCCCCGGGACCGAACGCGCCGCGCGTTCAGGCCGGAAGAGCCGGAGACCCGGGGTGCGGCGGCGACGAACCCAATCCGGCGTCGCGCGCCCGCGCCACGGCCGCCGCTCGGTCGGCGACGTGCAGGCGGTCGGGGAAGAGCAGGATGCCGAAGGTCGCCATCAGGGGCACGCCGAGAAGGCTGAACGGAGTCTGCGCCAGGTAGATCCACGACGCGATGTCGATCCTGCCGATGTGCGCCGCGGCGTCGGCGGCGGCATTGAGCCCGGAGCCGATCGGCGCCGCCGTGCCGGAGATGAGGAAGATCCAGCCGGTCCGGCTGCGCGGCTGCGTTCGCGGTATCGCCGCGCCGACAAAGCGACCGCCAGATAGACCACCGCGGTCGCCGAAATCAGGATGGACAGCCGGCTCAGGTGGCCGGTGGCGATCAATGCCATGCCCAGGGCGGCGAAGAGCACGGCCAGCGTCACCGTGGCCGACACGACGATTCCGGGCTTCGACGCCATCACCGTCGATTGTGCGCCGAAGACGGGTCGCCCGACAGTGTTCCTGAGCGTAGCCGCACTGTTCCTGGGCGTTGCCGCACCGCTGAGCGACGCGGTGACACGACCCGCGATCAGGCCGAGGCCGGCCTGATCGCGAGTGTGCTGCGCCTCGGTGAAGGCGGCTTCATCGGAGATCATCACGCCACCGCGGGGACTCAGAGCGTGACCGTGTCGTTGTCGCTCTCACAGTCGGTCGCCCCGGATCCCGGGCGGCAGAGTCAGGGGTCCCGGTGCATGCGGGATTCGTCTCGTCGGATTCCCGGCTGTGCCGGGCCGTACGGCGAGGGTTCAGGCGGTACGGGGGTTCAGGCGGTACGGCACAGCGACCGGGCGCGGCGGGCCAGCCGCCGCGTCGCCTCGTCGCTCAGCTCCGGGATCTCCTCCACGGGGAACCAGCGCAGGTCGAGGGACTCGTCGCTGATCACCGCCTCGGCGCCGGGAGGCGCGACCGCGCCGTACTCGACGTCGAGATGCCAGCTGTGCGGCGGGTGGCACCACACCTTGTGCCGGTCGAGCGCGAGCGGCCCGCCCAGCAGGGTCAGCCCGGAGATGCCCGACTCCTCGGTGGCCTCGCGCAGGGCGACCTGTGCGAGCGTGGTGTCGGACGTCTCGCAGTGCCCGCCCATCGGCAGCCACATCCCGGCCTTGGGGTGCAGGGTCAGCAGCACGTGTTCGCCGTCGTGCGACAGGACGGCGGTCGTCGCCGTGAGGTGGCCGGGAGCGCACTCGCGCCACATCGCGTCCTCGTGGGCGCGCAGGTGCGTCAGGAACTCCTCGCGGAGCCGCTCCTCCTCGGGGGTGGGCGCGACCCATCCGGCCAGTACGGCTTGCGCGTCACGATGCAGGCTCACCGGCGCAGCCTACCGACAGCCGGTGACCCTTACTTGCCGGACTCCTCGCCTGTCTCGTCACCCGAGCCGGGCTCCTTGTGCTCCCCAGGCTCCTTGGGCTCCTCCAGCGCGGACAGGTCCCACTCGGCCTCGCCCTTCACGAACGACTCGGGGTTGTCCAGGTCGTCCGCGGTGGGCATGAGGTCGGGGTGACCCCAGACGGCGTCCCTGCCCTCGATCCCGCGCGCGGCCTCCAGTGCCCTCCACAGGGCGGCCGCCTCACGCAGCCGTCGCGGGCGCAGCTCCAGGCCCACCAGGGTGGCGAAGGTGCGCTCGGCCGGGCCGCCCGTGGCGCGGCGGCGCCGTACGGTCTCGGCCAGCGCCGCGGCGGACGGGAGCTTGCCCTCGGCGGCGGTGTCGACCACCGTGGCCACCCAGCCCTCGACCAGCGCGAGCGCGGTCTCCAGCCGGGTGAGCGCGGCCTTCTGCCGCTCGGTCTCCTCGGGCTTGAGCAGCTCGCCGCCGCCCAGGACCTCCTGGATCCGCTCGGGGTCGCTGAGGTCGAGCCCTTCGAGCTTCTCCTGGAGGGCGGACACGTCCACCGTGATGCCCTGGGCGTACTCCTCGACCGCGCCGAGCAGGTGCGCCCGCAGCCACGGCACGTGCTGGAAGAGCCGGTGGTGCGCCGCCTCGCGCAGCGCCAGGTAGAGGCGGATCTCGTCGGAGGGCGTCTCAAGGCCGCTGCTGAAGGCGGCCACGCCTCCGGGCAGCAGGGCGGCGGTGTCCGACAGCGGCAGGCCGATGTCGGAGGAGCCGACCACCTCGCGGGCGAGCGAGCCGAGGGCCTGGCCGATCTGCTGGCCGACCATCATGCTGCCCATCTGCCGGAGCATGCCCATGAGCGGCCCGGCCACGGCCTGCGCCTCGGGCGGCAGGCCCGCCCCGCCGAGCGTGCCGCCCATCGTCTCGACCATCTGGGCGGCGACGGGATCGCACAGCTGCTTCCAGACCGGGATCGTCTTCTCGATCCACTCCGACCGGCTCCAGGCCTGCGGGGTGGTCACGCCGCTCGGCAGCGTGGTCACCTCGTTGAGCCACAGGTCGGCCAGGTTGAGGGCCTCGACGATCTGCCGTCGCTCGCCCTCCATGACGCTCGGATCGCCCTCGGCGACCACGGCGTGCCGTGCGATGTTCTTCGCCATGTCCCAGTTGACGGGACCGGCCTCCGGTGAGGCCGACAGCATGTCGGCGAACTGCCGCATGGCCGCGGCGATCTGCTCCGGGCTGCCGAACATGGCGAACGGGTTGTCGTTGGGGTCGTTTTCGCGACCTGGCAGGTCAGTCACCGCGCCACCTCGTGCAGGATGGAGGAGTCCACATCCGCCACGTTATCCGCCGTGGGGCGGATCAGTGCAAAGTGAGGACCTCGTGCCTACCTCGAAACGCCTGCGTCCCCCCGTCGTCGCCGTCACCGGCGCCGCCTCCGGTCTCGGCCGGGCGTTCCTCGCGAAAGTGGCCTCGTCTGCGGATTTCCGCCGCGTGGTGGCCATCGACGAGCAGCGCGGCGACACCCCGGACGTCACCTGGCGGGTCCTCGACATTCGCGATCCGCTCTTGGCGAACCGGATCTCCGATGTGGACGTCCTGGTGCATCTCGGCACGGACGAGTCGCTCGACACCGACCCCGCCGAGCGCCGCCGCTACAACCTGCGGGCCGCCCAGACCGTGCTCACGGCCTGCGCCGCGGCCCGGGTGCGGCGGGTCGTGCTGGTGACGAGCGCGATGGTGTACGGCGCCGCCGCCGACAACCCGGTGCCCCTGCCCGAGGACGCCCCGGTCGCGGCCGAGCCCGACACCGGCCTGGTGGGCGACCACCTGGAGATCGAGGCCCTGGTGCGGCGGTCGCTGCGGGCGCATCCCGGCCTGGAGGTGACCGTGCTGCGGCCCGCCGCCCTGGTCGGGCCGGGCGTCGACACGGTCATCACCCGCCACTTCGAGGCGCCGCGGCTGCTCGTGGTGAAGGGCTGCCTGCCGCGCTGGCAGTTCTGCCACGTCGACGACCTGGTGTCCGCGCTGGAGGCCGCCGCCCTGGGCCGGGTCGGCGGGGTCGTGGCGGTCGGCTCCGAGGGGTGGCTGGAGATGGAGCAGGTGGAGGAGATCTCCGGCCTGAAGCGGTTCGAGCTGCCGGCGGGGCTGACGTTCGGCACCGCGCAGCGGCTGCACCGGCTCGGCATCACGCCGACGGCCGCGACCGACCTGCACTACGTGGTCTATCCCTGGGTGGTCGACGGCGTGGCGCTGCGGGAGGCGGGCTGGAAGCCGGCCTGGACCAACGAGGCCGCGCTGCGGGAGCTGCTCGAACTGTGCGAGGGCAGGCACGCGGTCGTCGGCCGCCGCCTGTCGGGCAAGGAGGCCACGATCACCGCGGCGGGTGCGACCGTCGCGGTCATCGGCACGGCCGCGATCGTCCGGGCCGCACGCCGCAAGCGCCGCACCTGACGGGCCGCAGGCACTACCCTCGGTGACGTGGACGTCATCCGATTGCTGGGCATTCGCGACACCCCGTTGTCCGTGGACGAGGTGCTGGGCGCGGTGGAGGACAACGCCGCCGGGGGCACCGCGGTCTTCGTCGGCACCGTGCGCGAGCAGGACGGCGGCAGGCCGGTGACGCTCCTGTCCTACTCGGCGCACCCGTCCGCGGAGGAGCATCTGCGCAGGGTCGCGGAGAAGGTCGCGGCGGACTTCCCGGTGACCGCCCTGGCGGCCGTCCACCGGGTGGGCGACCTGCGCCTGGGGGAGATCGCCGTCGTCGTGGCGGCCGCCTGTCCCCACCGGGGCGAGGCGTTCGAGGCCTGCCGCAGGCTGATCGACGACCTCAAGCACGAGGTGCCCATCTGGAAGCACCAGGTGTTCGCCGACGGGGACGCCGAGTGGGTCGGCGCCTGCGACTGATGCACCCGGAATGCCCGGAGCCCGGAACGCATAGAGTTCGTTCATGTCCCGACGCGCTCTGACCCTGCTGGTCGCGGGATTCCTCGCGCTCGCACTGGCCGTGATCGGCGCCATGCTGCCGGTGCCGTACGTCGTGCTGAGCCCCGGCCCCACCGAGAACACGATCGGGGACGTCAAGGGGAAACCGGTCATCACGATCTCGGGCCATGAGACCTATCCGACGCAGGGCAGGCTGAGCCTGGTCACCGTCGCCTACCAGGGCGGGCCCGACAACCGTCTCGACCTGCTCACCGCGCTGCGCGGCTGGCTCGACCCGACGGTCGCCGTGGTGCCGGAGGAGACGCTGTTCCCGAAGTCCACCTCGGCCGAGCAGGTCCAGGAGCAGAACACACAGGAGATGACCGACTCGCAGCAGTCGGCCACCGCCGCCGCGCTGAACGCCCTCAAGATCCCCATCGAGAAGGTGATCACGGTCGCCGGGACCGACAAGGGCACGCCGGCCGACGGCAAGCTCAAGCCGGGCGACGAGATCACGGCGGTGGACGGCAAGACGGTGGGCGAGCTCTCGTCCGTCGCCTCGTCCGTGCAGAGCCGCAAGCCCGGCGAGCAGGTGACGTTCACGGTCAAGCGCGCCGGAGCCTCGACGCAGGTGCAGGTCGGCACCGTGGCGGGCACGGACGGCAAGGCCAAGGTCGGCGTGCAGATGCGTTCGGGCTACCGGTTCCCGTTCAAGGTCGACATCAGCGTCGGCGAGGTCGGCGGGCCGAGCGCGGGCCTGATGTTCTCGCTGGGCATCTACGACAAGCTGACGCCGGGGGCGCTCACCGGAGGCATGTCGATCGCGGGCACCGGGACGATCGACCCGGCCGGCCAGGTCGGCCCGATCGGCGGGATCGAGCAGAAGATGGTCGGCGCGCGCCGGGCCGGGGCGACCGTCTTCCTCACGCCCGCGGGCAACTGCGCCGACGCCGTCAAGGCCGTGCCCGCGGGGCTGCGCCTGGTGCGGGTCGAGACGCTGGACGGCGCGATCAAGGCGATCGACGCCCTGCGCGATCACAAGGGCGAGGTCCCCGCCTGCCCGGCAGGCTGACCGTACGACCCGGGCGCGGGGCGGTGACCTGCTCGTCCTGTCCGCACGCGGCGTCGTGATAACGATCAGATCTGTTACCACGACCACGCCAATCGCGGTGTAGGTTTCCAAGCACGGACCGTTGCCCTCTGACAATCATGGCCCTGCCAATCTGAGACAAGGGGTTGAGCGTTGAGCTTCCGGAGCCCCGGAGCCGGACGGGCGGTGCGCTTGCCCCGACGGCCGCGCCTTCTGATACCCGTGCTGCTCGCCGTCGTGGCGATCGTCGTGTTACTGCTGGTCTTCTCGGGGATCTACACCGACTACCTCTGGTATGACTCGGTGAGCTTCTCCTCGGTGTTCTCCACGATGCTGGTCACCCAGGTGGTGCTGTTCATCGTGGGCGCCGCCCTGATGATCGCCATCGTGGGCGGCAACATGGTGCTCGCGCACCGCACCCGCCCGATGTTCGGGCCGGGGATGTTCGGGGCGCCGCAGGGCGCCGACCGCTACCGGGTCGCGCTCGACCCGCACCGGCGGCTGGTCTTCCTGATCGGCATGGGCGTCCTCGCCCTGTTCACGGGCTCGTCCACGGCGGGGCTGTGGAAGACCTGGCTGCAGTTCGTGAACCGCACGCCCTTCAACGAGAAGGACGCGCAGTTCGGCCTCGACCTGTCGTTCTTCGTGTTCACGATGCCGTTCCTGCGGATGCTGCTGAACTTCCTGTTCACGGCCGTGATCCTGTCGATCATCGCGGCGACGATCGTGCACTACCTGTACGGCGGGTTCCGGATCTCCTCGCCCGGCGGGGTGCACGCCACCCGGGCCGCCAGGGCGCACCTGTCGGTGCTGCTCGGCGTGTTCGTCCTGCTCAAGGCCGCGGCCTACTGGCTCGACAGGTACAGCCTGGTCTTCTCCGACCGCGGCAAGACGTTCGGCGCGTCGTACACCGACGTGCACGCGGTGCTCCCGGCCAAGGGGATCCTCGCGGTCATCTCGCTCATCTGCGCGCTGATCTTCTTCGCCGGCGTCATCAGGCCGGGCGGGATGTTCCCCGGCGTGGCGTTCGGGCTGCTCGTGCTGTCGGCCGTCCTGATCGGCACGGTCTATCCCTCGCTGGTCGAGCAGTTCCAGGTCAGGCCGAACCAGCAGAGCAAGGAGCAGGCGTACATCCAGCGCAACATCGACGCGACACGAAAAGCCTACGGAGTCGATACGGCGAAGGTCACGGAGTACAGCGCCAAGACCGACACCGACGCCTCCGTGCTGCAGACCGAGGCGTCGGCCATCCCCGGCATGCGCCTGCTCGACCCGAGCCTGCTGTCGCCGACGTTCCAGCAGAAGCAGCAGATCCGCGGCTACTACCAGTTCCCCGAGCAGCTCGACATCGACAGGTATCCCGTCGACGGCAAGCCGCGCGACACGGTGGTGGCGGTCCGCGAGATCGGCCGCCCGCCGGAGGGGCAGCGCAACTGGATCAACGACCACCTCGTCTACACGCACGGCTTCGGCTTCGTCGCCGCGCCCGGCAACAAGGTGGACAGCAGCGGCCTGCCGGTGTTCAGCGAGCGCGACATCCCGCCGGTGGGCGACCTCGGCGACTACGAGCCCCGTATCTACTTCGGTGAGAACTCGCCCGACTACTCGATCGTCGGCGGGCCCAAGTCGGCAAGGCCGATCGAGCTGGACTACCCGCAGCAGGGACAGGCGGGCGCCGACCAGAACAACACCGGCCAGGTGAACAACACCTACGAGGGCAAGGGCGGCGTCTCGATCGGCAACTTCTTCCGCCGCCTGCTCTACGCGGTGAAGTACGGCGAGACCAACCTGCTGCTCAACTCGAACATCAACGACGAGTCCCGCATCCTCTACAACCGCGAGCCGGTGCAGCGCATCCAGCAGGTCGCGCCGTTCCTCACGCTCGACCGCGACCCGTACCCGGCCGTGGTGGACGGGCGCATCGTGTGGATCGTGGACGCGTACACGACGTCCGACTCCTACCCCTACTCCGAGCGCAAGAGCCTGGAGTCGCTCACCACCGACGTGCAGTCGAGCCGCCTCGGCGTGCCGCAGGTGCCCAGGGACGAGATCAACTACATCCGCAACTCGGTGAAGGCGACCGTGGACGCCTACGACGGCACGGTCACCCTGTACGCCTGGGACGAGTCCGACCCGGTGCTCAAGACGTGGGAGAAGGCCTTCGGCGGGGTCGTCAAGCCGGCCTCGCAGATCACCCCGGGGCTGCGCGCGCACCTGCGCTACCCGGCCGACCTGTTCAAGGCGCAGCGGGAGATCCTCACCTCCTACCACGTCACCGACGCCAACGCGTTCTTCAGCGGCCAGGACTTCTGGAAGGTCCCCGAGGACCCGGCGACCGGCAAGAGCAAGCAGCCGCCCTACTACGTGACGATGAAGATGCCCGGCAGCGAGACCGAGCGCTTCTCGCTGACGACCACGTTCGTGCCCAACCAGCGGCAGAACATGGCGGCGTTCATGGCGGTCGACGCGACGGCCTCCGGACCGAACCCGCCGCTGGAGATCCTCCAGTTGCCGAGCACGACCGCGATCCAGGGTCCGCCACAGGCGCAGAACCTGTTCGAGTCGAACACCACGGTGTCGACCGAGCTCAACCTGCTGCGCGGCGGCGGCACCGACGTGCTGTACGGCAACCTGCTCACGCTGCCCTTCGGCGGCGGCCTCCTGTACGTCGAACCGGTCTACATCCAGCCGCGTGCGGAGACCTCGGGCAAGTATCCGACCCTCCGCCGGGTGCTGGTGCTGTACGGCGAGAAGGTCGGCTTCGGGCCGACGCTCAGCAACGCGCTCGAGCAGGTGTTCGGCGGCACGGTGGCGACGCCGCCGGACCAGACGGCGAACCAGCCTCCCGGTCAGGTGACCCCGCCGGAGAGCACGTCCGCGCTGACGTCGGCGCTCGACCGGGCCCAGCAGGCGTACGACGACTCGCAGAAGGCGCTGTCGGCGAACCCGCCCGACTGGAAGGCGTACGGCGACGCCCAGGCGTCGCTGAAGAAGGCGCTGGACGACCTGGCCAAGCTCAAGACCGGGACCTCCCAGACCCCGGCCCCGAGCGCCAGTCCGAGCGCGAGCGGGAGTCCGCCGGCCGGTGCGACTCCCAGCCCGGCACCGAGCGGCTGAACTATCCCGGAGCCCCGCGTCCCCACGGGCGCGGGGCTCCGGTTTGCCTCCCGCGCGATGCCGGGATAGTGTTCGTAGAGCCGACGCGGGGTGGAGCAGCTCGGTAGCTCGCTGGGCTCATAACCCAGAGGTCGCAGGTTCAAATCCTGTCCCCGCTACCAAGTGAGACCCCCGGACCCTCAGGTCCGGGGGTTTTCCTTTTCGCCCGACCACCGTTAGCCGGTTGAGGGGCGGAACGGAAGGGAGCACCTAGGTGTCGATCTGGACAGGCACCTGGATCTTGCTGGCGATCGGGGTGTGAATATCCGCCTGAACCTCGGTGAACAAGGAGACCAGCAGGGCATACCGCACGGGAACGCTCACACGATCACGGCGATTGTTCTGCTTCCACCAGCCGCCGACGGGATAGACGGCGATCACCCCGCAGCGGGCGAGGTCGACCGCGTGGCCGCTCCAGATGTCGGCATGCAGGGAACCGGAGTTGCGCGCCTGCCCCAGAAACCAGCGGTCGTCCGTGGCCGATGTGGTGCGGACGCCGCGCTCCTCGCCCTCGGCCGCATTGCTGAGCCGCTTGTGGAAGTCAGCAAGGCTCTCGGTCGGCCGGATGACGTCGAAGCGCAGGCCGTGCGAGGCGTACGCGTAACGACCCTGCCAACCGCGGTTGGAGGGGTTGGGCTCGATGAAGTACGACAGCGTTACCCGCATCCGCACCGGGGCGTTTTCGAGGTCCTGTAGCAGATCGGACGGCCACGGCAGGGTGTGCAGGCGCATGGCCCGCATCGAGATCGAGGACTTCGACCGCGCGAAGGGACGGAACTCGTCCTCGACGATCATCGTCACGTCGCCGGCGGCGCTCGCCAGCACACGTGCCTCGGTGGGGGCGCCCCAGCCGTAACGCTTCAACAGGGCGTACCGCTTGCTCTTCAGAGAGCCCTCCCGAGGCGTCGGGAAGTGGGCGGCCATGGCGAGAGTCCACTCGGCTGCGTGTACGAGCAGGCCGCGGACCGCCTCGGGCGTGAGACTCGGATACCGGCTGAGCACTAGGGCGCCTAACCTGGCCGCCTGGGAGGTGGCCGCGCTCGTCGCGTTCGCCGTGGTGAGCAGACTGAACGCGCCGCCCGTGGTGAGGACTTCCACGGCCTGGTGGCGGCTGTCGAGCTCACCCCAGGAAGAGGCCAGCAGGTTGCCGCAGTTCGTGGAGCAGGGAAAGGCGCAGCTCGGAGATGTTGGCCACCAGCGCCGCGTTTTTCGGGCTGCCGCTCGGAGTGACCTCGGTGGCGAACTGGTCGAACAGGCTGATGAACTTCGATACGGCCGAGAACGGCAGCCAGATGAGTGCGCGCTCGGGCAGGTCCTCGCCCGCTGGGACGACCGAGAGGAGTTTGGCGCCGTGGGCATCGAGGCGTTCCAGAGCCAGGCTGTACTCGGCGGACCAGCCGACGACGGTCAGCACGAAACCGTCGCCGCGTACGCTCTCGTCCACAGCGACATGAGCCGAACGAGCCGAGGTCTCCGCCAGGCGGAGCTCGCCCTTGAGTTTGGTGGCATGTGCTCGGCGATCGCTGATATCCCTACGTCCACCGCTGATCGGTGCGCTTCGTCCCCTGTACGCGGCGTCGGTCCCGGTGCCCGGGACGATCAGGTGGGGAAGGCGGCGGAACGTGGGCCTATTGGGCTCACCCATGCCGGGCAGCGCGGCGCGCGTCGAGCGCCGACCTCAGTGCGAGGGTGGAGAGTGAATCATCACCAGCGAGGATCGCGTCCTTGGCGGCGATCTCCCCCGCTCGCACGAGTTCGGCGTGACTGAGGTCGCCGACATGACCCATCAGATCGTCCCAGTCCACTTCTGCCGTGTTCATCGACGTCAGCCTCCGGCGCAGCACCTCGATAGCTTGTTCTGCACTCGGCACATCATAGGTAATGACCGCGTCGAATCTACGGAATAGTGCGCCATCCAAGATCGCCGCATGATTTGTGGCCGCCACCACTAGGCTTTCCGGTCGCGCTTCGTCCAGAAATAGCAGGAAACTGTTGAGTATGCGCCGGGCTTCGCCGACATCTCCTTCAATGCGGCGTTCCGCGCCGATTGCGTCGAATTCGTCAAACAGGTAGACGGCTCGATTGCGGGCTGCGGCATCGAAGACCAGCCGCAGTTTGGAGGCGGTCTGTCCCATGAACCTGCTGATCAGTCCGTCCAAGCGGACGGTGAACAGCGGAAGGCTCAGCTCACGGGCGAGCATCGCGGCGCTCATGCTCTTGCCGGTCCCGGGCGGCCCGACGAGCAGCAGCCTGGAGATGGGGGCGAAACCGTGGCTCTCCAGGCGTTCGCGCTGCCGTTGCTCATGTAGAACACGTTCTAGCTGTGTTCGCACGGACTCGGCGAGCGTCATGTCGGCGAGGTGGACGTCCGGATAGCCGGCCGTGACGAAAAGAATGCCCAGCCTATCTATGCCCTGTGGGCCGATCCACTTCCGTCAGGGTGGCTGTCTCGTTCGGGCCGCCTACGATCGGCGGTGGCAGCGTGAGGGAGTCGCCTGGGGAGCGGAGATCAGGCCGGGAAGTCGAACTCGCGGGCCTTGACACCGGCGATGAAGGCTTGCCACTCAGTGGGAGTAAAGAGCAGTTTCGGGCCGCCGGGGTCCTTGCTGTCGCGTACGGCCACCGTGCCGGGCAGGTTGGTCGCCACCTCGACACACTGACCACCGTTGTCACCGGAGATCGATGACTTTCGCCAGAGCGCAGCGCCCAGGTCCATGCCTGTCTCGCTTCCTCGATCATCCTGACGGATACGGGCTCAGGATAGGCCCAATCCGGGATCGAGGGACGGCACAACCTCCATCGAATTCTCCTGACTTGGATGAAAATTCCACCTTTTTCCGCCTCGTTATTCCATGCTCAGCCCGGAACAGACCGCGTAATGTCATGACCCTTGATTTTTCGGGCTGTTCAACCGATCGTCCGCCCGATATTGCAGAGGCAGTCTAGATGCGGGTGGCCGGATCCGTTTCTTCGCCGTCCGGCGCCGTCGCGGCTGGGTCTTCACCTGGCGGCCCTGGTGGGCTCGGCTGTGGCGGCGCAGCGGTTGGGTCGTCGCCCGCGCCCGCAACGTCGCCGACGTCATCCTGGCGGAGGTGTCCCCGTGAGAACTGGCGGGCACAGCGCCGGGACCAGGAGCGATGCGTCGTACGGCACGTGGCGGTGGGAGTTCCACGAAGTAAACAGGTCCGTCTCGGCGGCCCGCGAGTGGGCGCGGGGGCTGCTGGCCGGGCAGGTCGCGGCCTCGGTCCTCGATGATGTGCTGCTCCTGTTGAGCGAGGTGGTCACCAACGCGGTCGCGCACACCGACTCGGGCCGTGCCGCGGACGGGCGGGTGGTGGTCTGGATGGTGCGCACCCCCGCGGCCGTGCATGTGGAGGTGGTCGACGGCGGCTCGGTCACCAGCACACCTGTGATGCGTGTGCCTGACGCCGGCGACGACGGAGCACGAGGTTCTGTGGCTCGTGGATCTGCTCGCCGTCGCCTGGGGCGCCCATCAGGACGACGCCGGGGGATCGGTATGGTTCCGGGTGGCTGCGCACCCATGACACAGGCCCGGATGTCCGTGACGTGCTGTGGTAGGTCAGGTGAGCATGTGGCCGCTGTTCCGCTGATGCACGATGTTTCGGCGTCGGCGTGAGCGTCGAAGGGCGGGAAACGATTTGGCACCCGCTCCCGACAGGGGGTAAGATTCAAACACAACGACGCGGGGTGGAGCAGTTCGGTAGCTCGCTGGGCTCATAACCCAGAGGTCGCAGGTTCAAATCCTGTCCCCGCTACCAAGAGACGAAGGCCCGGCCTCCGGAAAACGGAGACCGGGCCTTCGGCGTTCCACGGGGTCCGGTCCGGTGCGGGAGTAACGCATGATCACGTTGGATCGCCTGGTCAACGTGCTGGGCGCGTACGGCGTGCGGCTGTGCGGGCGGCCCGAGAGGCGCTCGGCGCGGTTGCGCAGCGTGGCGATGCCGGACGCCACCGACGGCCGGGTCACCGGTGACGTGCTCGTGGCCGTGGGCGCCGGGTCGGTGACCGAGGCGGTGCGGTGGGCGGTCGCGGCGCAGGCCGCGGTGGTCCTGGTGCGAGCGGGCGCCGAGACCGCCCGCGAGGCCGCCGTGGCCGGCGAGAGCAACGACGTGGCGGTGCTGCTCGTCGATCCCGCGGTCTCCTGGAGCCACCTCGTCGGCGTGGTCTACGGGCTGGTGCTCGAAGGGCGGGAGACCGAGTCGGGGCGGGGGCCCACGGACCTGTTCGCGCTGGCCGACAGCCTGGCGGACGCCGTCGGCGGGGCCGTGACCATCGAGGATCCGCTCTCGCGGGTGCTCGCGTACTCCCGGTCGCAGCAGGCGGGCGACCCGGCCCGGCTGGAGACGATCCTGGTGCGGCAGGTCCCGGAGCGGCTGCGCGAGGCATTCCGGGAGCGCGGGGTGTTCGCCCGCCTGACCGCGACGGACGAGCCGATCTTCGTTGAGCCGGACCCGTCGCACGGCATGACCGGGCGGATGGCGGTGGCGGTGCGGGCAGGCCGCGAGCTGCTCGGGTCGGTGTGGGTGACGTGCGGCAGCCCCCTGACCGGCGCGCGGCACACCGCGCTGGCGAACGGCGCGCGCACCGTGGCGCTGCACCTGCTGCGCTCCCGGGCGAGCGCGGACCTGGAACGGCAGGTGGAGTCCGACCTGGTCGTACGGCTGCTGGAGGGCACCGCCGACGCGGCGACCGTGGTCAGCCGGCTGGGGCTGCCCACGCGGGAGATGCGGGTCGTCGCGGTGCGCACGCACACTTCCGAGGAGCCGCACGCCATGCTCCTGCTGGCCTTCGAGAAGGCCACCACCGGGTTCGGCTGGTCCAGGCCCGGGAGGAGCGCGCTGCTCGGCGACACGCTCTACACGCTCCTGCCCGGCGCGGGAGCGGAGGCGGCACGGGAGTGGGTAGCCGCGCTGGCGGCCGGGCTGCCGCCGAGGGTGCGCGTCGCGGCCGGGATCGGGGCGGCGGCCCAGGCGGCGGAGCTGCCGGCGAGCCGCCGGGAGGCGGAGGAGTGCCTGGCGCTGCACGAGAGGGACGCCTACCGCGCCGAGCCGCCTGCCTACGACGAGTCGTGGGACGACATCCTGCTCCAGCGGTTGCGCGCCGCGGCCCGGGCGGGCCGCGTCCCCGCGCGCGGGCCGGTGAGCGCGCTGCGCCGGCACGACGCCCTCCACGACACCCACTACGTGGCGACGCTGCGGGCGTGGCTGGAGGCCCAGGGCGATCTCGTGGCCGCCGCCGAACGGCTCGGCGTGCACGCCAACACCGTCCGCAACCGCCTGCGCCGGATGAGCGAGGTGACCCCGCTGCACCTGGACGACCCGCGCAAGCGCCTCGCCATGGTCATCACGCTGGCTGCCGAGGACGAGTAGCGGGCTGTCCGGAATCCACAACAGAAGCGCCTCGATTGTGCGTCCGCTACAACGGCGCGCGGCGCCGTACGGGTGATGCTGGCCGGGCAAGCAGTCGTCCTGTGTGGAGGTGGGGCATGTCCGAGCGCGTCGACGCGTGGCCGCGGTCGGTCGTCGTGGTGGGCGCGGGGATCGTGGGGCTGTCCACCGCGTGGTTCCTGCAGGAACGCGGTGTGGAGGTCACCGTGGTCGACCGCCGGGGCGTGGCGGCCGGCGCGTCCTGGGGCAACGCGGGCTGGATCGCGCCCGGCCTGGCCATCCCCCTGAACGAGCCCTCGGTGCTGCGCTACGGCCTGCGCTCGCTGCTCAACCCGGCCGCGCCGCTGCACGTCCCGGCGACCGTCGATCCGGGGCTGTGGGCGTTCCTGACCCGTTTCGCCGCCAACTGCCGTTGGTCGTCGTGGACCCGGGCCGTGCGTGCCAACCTGCCGCTCAACGACGAGTCCATCGAGGCCTACGAGGTGCTCGCCGCCAACGGCGTGGCCGCCCCCGTCGAGGACGCGCCGATCACCGCCGGGTTCCGCACGCCCCGCCAGGCCGTCGGCCTGCTCCACGAGCTGCGCAGGATGGCCGAGGCCGGGCAGCCGGTCGACCACACCGCGCTTGACGCGCGGCGGCTGGCCGAGGCCGTGCCGCTCGCCTCGGAGGCGCTGACCGCGGGCGTGCGGATCGACGGGCAGCGCTACGTCGATCCCGGCCGCTTCGTGCACGCGCTGGGCGAGGCCGTCGTCGCCCGGGGCGCGGCCGTGGAGACCTTCGAGGTCACGGACGTGCGTGGCGACGCAGGGAAGGCCGTCGTGGCGGGCCGGGACGGCGCCGCCCTGTCCGCCGACGCGGTGGTGCTGGCCACCGGCGCGTGGCTGTCGCGGCTCGCGGGCCGGTGGGGCGTACGCGTCCCCGTGCGGGCCGGCCGCGGCTACTCGTTCACCGTGCCGGTGGACCACCCCGTCCCCGGCCCCATCTACCTGCCGGACGTGCGGGTGGCGTGCACGCCCTACCAGGGCGGGCTGCGCGTCGCGGGCACGATGGAGTTCCGCGACCCGGACGCTCCGGCCGTCGAGGCCCGGCTGCGGGCGATCATCGCCTCGGCCCGGCCCCTGCTGCGGGGCGTGCGCTGGGAGGAGCGCACCGACGTGTGGGTCGGACCCCGGCCGGTCACGCCGGACGGGCGGCCCCTGATCGGCGCGACCGGCGCCCCGGGGATCTACGTGGCCGGCGGGCACGGCATGTGGGGCATGGCCCAGGGCCCGGCCACCGGACGGCTCCTCGCCGAGCAGATCACCACCGGCAAGCAGCCCGCCGTCCTGCGGGAGTTCGACCCGCTGCGCTGATTCCGGCAAGCGTGCTGTTGTCGTGATACGACAACAAATGTCCGACTGATGGTCGCCGGTGACATTGATGCAGGACCGCCCGGTGGTGAAGGCTCCCCCGCATGCAGGCCCGCATCACACTGGAGGACGTCGCCGCGCTCGCTCGCGGCTGCGCGGTGCTCGGCACCGGCGGCGGCGGAGACGTCCGCCCGGGCGCCATCGCCGCCCGGCGCGCGATACGCGAGCACGGCGAGGTGCCGCTGATCACCCTGGACGAGCTGCCCGACGACGCCCTCGTGCTGCCGTTGTCCGGAATCGGCGCACCGACCGTCAGCAACGAGATGGTCCACGGCTCGGACGAGCCGGTGAGGATCGCCGAGGAGATCGAGCGCATCTTCGGCCGGCCGCCCGCCGCGGTCATGTCCTCGGAGATCGGCGGCGGCAACGGCGTCGCCCCGGTCGCCTGGGCGGCCAGGCTGGGGCTGCCGCTGCTCGACGCCGACGCGATGGGCCGGGCGTTCCCCGAGGTCCAGATGGTCTCGATGTACGTGGCCGGGATCCCGGCCAACCTCGTGGTCATGACCGACGTCGTCGGCAACGTCGTGACGATCCGGCCGGTCGACGGCCTGTGGTCGGAGCGGATCGCCCGTGCGGTCTGCGTGGCGGCGGGATCGAGCGCCCTGATGGCCGACTACGTGCTGACCGCGCGCGAGTGCGAGGGCGCGGTGATCGAGGGCACGGTGAGCCGGGCCATCGCCGTCGGCCGGGCGACCGAGGGCGCCGCCGACCCGCTGGCCACCCTGACCGCGGAGCTCGGCGCCGTACGGCTCATCTCCGGCAAGCTGGCCGACCTGGAGCGCAGGACCACCGGCGGGTTCGCCCGGGGCACGGCGACGATCGAGGGCACCGGCGACGACCGGGGCAGGACGCTGACGCTGGAGATCCAGAACGAGAACCTCGTCGCCGTCGAGGACGGCCGGGTCAGGGCCATGGTGCCCGACCTGATCACGGTGGTCGACAGCCAGACGGCGACGGCGATCCAGACCGAGGGGCTCCGGTACGGCCAGCGGGTGACCGTGCTGGCCTGGCCCTGCGACCCCCTGTGGCGTACGCCGAAGGGCCTGGAGACGGCGGGCCCGCGGGCGTTCGGCTACGACATGGACTACCTGCCGGTGGAGAAGATCGCATGAGCGAGCGGACCGGAGAACACCGTACGACGCTGCGGGTCGGCATCGACGTGGGCGGCACCAACACCGACGCCGTGGTGCTGGACGACGACGACCGCGTCATCGCGACCGCCAAGCGGCCCACCAGCCCCGACGTGACCGAGGGCCTGCGTGCCGCGCTCGACGCGGTGCTCGCCGAGCTGCCCGACCCCGCGATGGAACAGCGGGTGAAGCGGGTGATGCTCGGCACCACCCACGCGACCAACGCCATCCTGGAGCGGCGCGCGCTCGGCCGGGTGGCCGTGCTGCGGCTCGGCGCCCCGGCGACCACGTCCGTGCCGCCGCTCAGCGAGTGGCCCGGCGACCTGCGCGACACGGTCGCGGCCGGAACCGCGATCGTGCGCGGCGGCTACTTCGTCGACGGCCGTGAGATCGCGCCTCTCGACGTGGACGCGGTGAGGAAGTTCGTGGCCACGACGCCCGCCGACGCGATCGCCGTCGCCGGCGTCTTCAGCCCGGCGAGCGCCGACCAGGAGAACACGGTCGCCGAGATCATCCGGGCCGAGGTCGGCGACGTGCCGGTGAGCCTCAGCCACGAGATCGGCTCGCTCGGCCTGCTGGAGCGCGAGAACGCGACCGTGCTCAACGCCGCCCTGTACGGCGTGGCCCGCGATGTCACCGCCGCGCTGCGCGAGGCCCTCACGGCGCGGGGCCTGGAGGTCGAGACGTTCTTCGCGCAGAACGACGGCACGCTGATGGCCGTCGACTACGCGGCCCGCTATCCGGTGCTGACCATCGGCTCGGGGCCGGCCAACTCGCTGCGCGGCGCGGCGTACCTGTCGGGCGTGACGGACGCGATCGTCGCCGACGTCGGCGGCACCTCGACCGACCTCGGCGTGCTCGTGGGCGGCTTCCCGCGGGAGTCGGCCGCGGCGGTGGAGATCGGCGGCGTCACGACGAACTTCCGGATGCCCGACATCCTGTCCATCGCGCTCGGCGGCGGCACGATCATCGGGGCGGAGCCGCGGTCGGTGGGCTACCGCATCGGCACGGAGGCGCTCGTCTTCGGCGGCTCGACCCCGACCATGACCGACGCCGCGGTGGCGGCCGGGCGGGGCACGGTCGGCACCCGTCCCGTCCCCGAGGAGTGGCGCGAGCGGCTGGCCCAGGCCGTACGGGCGGCCGATGAGGCCGTCGCGGACGCGGTGGACCGGGTGGCGCTCGGCCGGGCCGACCGGCCGCTCGTGGCGGTCGGCGGCGGCGCGTTCCTGCTGGCCGACGAGGTGCCGGGGGCCCGCGAGGTGATCCGCCCGGCGCACGCGGAGGTGGCCAACGCGGTGGGCGCGGCCATCGCTCTCGCCAGCGGAAGGATCGAAACGATCGTTCCGGCTACTGGAGGTGGGAGCTCCAGGGCTAGATTGATCGACAACGCCAAGGAGGAGGCGGCCGCACGGGCCGTCGCCGCCGGGGCCGACCCTGCAACCGTTCAGATCGTCGAGCTCAGTGAGATCCCTCTCAGCTACCTTCCTGAGCCCGCGGTGCGCCTGCACGTCAAGGCCGCCGGCCCCCTCGCCCGGCAGGCCGGATAGGAAAGGAACTCCCTCACATGCGCTGGCACAAGCGACTTCTCGCCGCGGGGGCCGTGGCCGCCGTGACCGTCACCGCCGCGGCCTGCTCGGGCGGGCAGGTCCGCGGCGCCGCCGACTCCGCTCCGCAGTCCGGCTCCTCGGCGGGCGCGGCCGGAGGCACGGCCGACGACACGTTCACGTACGTCCCCAACCTCGATGTCGTCACAGACTGGGACCCCGCGAGCTCGTATTCCAACGAGAACATCGCGATGGAGAACATCTACGAGTCGCTGACCCGCTACAACCCGCAGACGAAGAAGGCCGAGCCCCGGCTGGCCTCCTCGTGGACCTCCTCGCCCGACGGCAAGAAGTGGACCTTCACGCTGCGTGAGGGCGCGAAGTTCCACACCGGCAAGCCGGTGGACGCCGCCGCCGCCAAGGCCTCGATCGAGCGCACGATCAAGGAGGGCCAGGGCGCCGCCTACATCTGGGGCGCGGTCAAGAAGATCGAGGCCAAGGACGCCACGACCCTCGAGTTCACGCTCAAGTACCCCGCGCCGCTCGACCTGATCGCCTCGGCCGGCTACGCGTCGTACATCTACGACACCACGGCCGCCTCCGGTGACCTGAAGAAGTGGTTCGGCGAGGGCCACGACGCGGGCTCCGGGCCGTACACGATCGACACCTGGCAGAAGGGCAAGGAGACCGAGCTCACGCTCAAGGCGTTCGACGACTACTGGGGCGGCTGGGACGGCGCCCACTACAAGAAGATCGCCTACCGGGTCACGCCCGAGCTGACCACCGCCTGGCAGCTGCTCCAGCGCGGCGAGGTGTCGTTCGTCCAGCGGCTCAACGCGCAGCTGTTCGCCCAGGCGGGCAGCACCGACACGGTGCAGACCTCGCAGACGCCGTCGTTCCAGAACCTGCTCGTGCTGTTCAACACGGCCGACGGCCCGCTCAAGGACGTGAAGCTGCGCCAGGCCCTGCAGAAGGCGATCGACTACGACGGCCTCGTGGCGGCGCTGAAGGGCGCGGGCGTGGCCGCGAGCGGACTGGTCCCCGAGGGCCTGCTCGGCAACATCCCCGGGATGACGCCCAAGCAGGACCTGGCGGGCGCCGAGGCGCTGCTCAAGGAGGCCGGCTACGGTCCCGGCGGCAAGCCGCTCGACCTCACGCTGACCTACGCCCAGGGCGATGCCGACCAGGAGCTGCTGGTCACGCTGCTCTCGTCGGCGCTCGACAAGCTGAACGTGAAGCTGTCGGCCAAGCCGCTGCAGTGGACCACGCAGTGGGACCAGGGCAAGGCGAAGGACCCGTCGAAGCGCCAGGACATCTTCGTCATGTACTGGTTCCCCGACTACGCCGACGCCTACTCGTGGTTCATCAACGTGTTCCACAGCGAGAAGGACGTGCAGTTCAACCTCTCCTACCTGAAGGACCCGGCGATCGACAAGGAGATCGACGAGCTGCCCGCGCTCACGGCGACCGACCAGGCCGCCGCCGAGAAGGCGTACACCGACCTCCAGAACAAGATCATCAATGAGCAGGCCGCGGTGGCCGTGCCGTACGTGCAGAACTACCAGCGGGCCTACTCCAAGTCGGTCCAGGGATACGTGGACAACCCGGCCTATCCCAACGTGGTGTTCGTCTACGACCTGAAGCCCGGCGCCTGATCATGCCGAGGTATCTGATCCGCCGGCTCGGCCAGGCCGTCCTGGTCGTGGCCGGCGTGATCGTCCTCACGTTCGCCATCATGCGCCTGGTGCCCGGCGACCCGGCCGTGGCGTACGCCGGGCCGAAGGCGACGGCGGCCGAGCTCGCCGATGCCCGGCGGCGGTTCGGCCTGGACGACCCGCTGCCGGTGCAGTTGTGGAAATACGTGCGCGACCTGCTGGGCGGCGACTGGGGGACCAGCCTGCACACCCGGCAGCCCGTGCGCGACGACCTCCTCCAGGCCTTCCCCGCCTCGCTGGAGCTCGTGGGCGCGGCCCTGATCATCGCGCTGGTCGTGGGGATCCCGCTGGGGATCGCCGCGGCCCGCTACAAGGGCCGGCTGCCCGACCTGTCGGTGCGGCTGTCGTCGATGCTGGCCGTGTCGGTGCCGGTGTTCTGGCTGGCGCTGGCACTGCAGACGGTCTTCGCCAGCGGGCTCGGCTGGTTCCCCGTCGCCGGGGAGTACGACGCGTCGCTCGACCGCACCAGCCCGCTGCACCTCTACACCAACATCACGGCCGTGGACGCGCTGATCACCGGCAACTGGCCGATCCTCACGAGCACGCTGGCCCACATGGTGCTGCCCGCCCTGGTGATCGCGGCCTACCCGGCCGGGGTGGTGGCCCAGATGACCAGGGCAGCACTCATCGAGGAGTCGTCGCGCGACCACGCCCGGCTGGAGCGCGCGCTCGGCTTCGGCGAGACCGCGGTGCTCACCCGGTTCGCCCTGCGGCCCGCGCTGAACCCGGTGCTGTCGCTGATCGCGCTCGTCTTCGCCTACTCGATCGTCAACGGCTTCCTCGTGGAGGCCGTGTTCAACTGGCCGGGTCTCGGACGCTATGCCGCCGACTCGATCCGCTCGCTCGACACGCCCGCCATCGCCGGGGTGACGCTGCTGGTCGCCGTGCTGTACGTCGTCGCCAACCTCGTCGTGGACCTCCTCCAGGGCGTGGTCGACCCGAGGGTGAGGGCGCGATGACCGCCCCGGCCGTGACCACGTTCCGTCGTACGCCGCTGCGGCACCTGGCGGGGGTGGACCGCCTCGCGGTGGCGGGAGGCGTGCTGCTGGGGATCATCGTGCTGGCGGCGCTGCTCGCACCGTGGATCGCCCCCTATCCGGACGACGGCGGCTCGGCCACGCATCCCCTGGAGGCGCTGCTCCCGCCGAGCGGCGCCCACTGGTTCGGCACCGACCAGGTCGGCCGCGACGTGCTCAGCCGGGTGCTGTTCGGCGCCCGCACCTCGCTGCTGATCGCCGTCGCGGTGCTGGCGATCTCCGGCGTGGTCGGCGTCGGCCTGGGCGTGGTCGCCGGGTACGCCGGCGGCTGGGCCCGCGACGCGATCATGCGGGTGACCGACGTCTTCCTCGCCTTCCCCGCGCTGCTGCTGTCGCTGGCGCTCGCCGTGGTGCTCCAGCCGAGCGTGACCACCGTGATCGTGGCGATCGCGGTCACCTGGTGGCCGTGGTACGCCCGGCTCACGGCGTCGGTCGCCGCGTCCGTGGCGACCCGGGGCTTCGTGGACTCGGCGCGCTGCCTGGGCGTGCCCGCACCGCTCATCGTGCTGCGGCACGTGCTGCCGAACTCGCTCACGCCGGTGCTGGTCCAGTTGTCGCTGGACGGCGGCGGGGTCATCCTCACCGCCGCCGCGCTGTCGTACCTCGGGCTGGGCGCCCACGAGCCGACCTCGGAGTGGGGGCTGATGGTCCAGCAGGGCCAGTCGCTGTTCACCACCGACTGGTGGGTGGTGACCTTCCCCGGCCTCGCCATCCTGGTCACCGCGTTCTCGTTCAACGTGCTCGGCGAGGGGCTGAGGGCGAGGCTGTCGCGATGAGCGAGCGTAGCGAGCGAATCAATAGGCACAGCGTCTGGCGCATGCCACTCCGAGCCGAAGGCGAGGAGGGCGCATGAGTCTGATCAGCGTGAGAGATCTCGTCGTGCGGATCGGCGACCGGGTGATCGCCTCGGTGCCCGAGCTGGACGTCGCCGCCGGGGAGTGCGTGGCGCTCGTCGGCGAGAGCGGGTCGGGCAAGACGACCACTCTGCTCAGCACGCTCGGCCTCGTCCACGGCGCGGACGTCTCCGGGCGGATCACCGTCGGCGACGTGGACGTGCTCGCGGCGAGCCCGGCCCGGCTGCGGGAGATCCGCGGGTCGCGGGCCGCCCTGGTGATGCAGAGCCCGCAGGCCGCGCTCAACCCCACCATGCGCCTGGGCACGCTCATGCGCCGCGCGCTCGCCCGCCACGGCGTCAAGGGCGCGGACGCGCGGGAGCGGGCCGAGGAGGGGGTCCGCGCGGTGCTGCTCGACCCCGAGATCCTGCGCCGCTATCCCCACCAGGTCTCCGGCGGGCAGGCACAGCGGTTCGCCATCGCGCTGGCCCTCGCGCTCGGCGCGGAGGTCCTGCTGGCCGACGAGCCGACCAGCGCGCTGGACGTCACCGTGCAGGCCGAGGTGGTCGCGGTGCTGCGCCGGCTGCGGGACGAACGCGGCCTCGCCGTGCTGCTGGTCTCCCACGACCTCGCGCTGGTCTCCACGATCGCCGACCGGGTCGTGGTGATGCGCGACGGCGCCGTCGTGGAGAGCGGGCCGGCCGCCGAGGTGTTCGCCCGGCCGAGCGACCCCTACACCCGTGAACTGATCGCCGCTGTGCCCGAACTGCCAGAAGAGACCGTGCCTGCACTGCCCGAAGAAGCACTGCTCGACGAAGCACTGCCTGACGAAGCCGAGGAGGGGGCATGACGCTGCTCGCCGCCGAGGGGGTCACCCTCGCCTACGGCACGACGGCGGTGGTCCACGACGTGAGCCTCGCCGTGGACGAGGGCGGAGTGGGACTCATCGGAGAGAGCGGCTCGGGCAAGACCACGCTCGCCCGCGCCCTGCTCGGCCTCATGCGCCCCCGCTCCGGCACCATCCGGTACGGCACCGGCGACCTGGCCGGGCTCGGCAGGGCGGGCCGGGCCGAGTTCCGCCGGGCCGTGCAGCCGGTCTTCCAGGACGGCAGCGAGGCGCTCGACCCCCGCATGACGGCCGGGGCGTCGATCGCCGAGGCGCTCACCACCCACCACCGCATGTCCAGGGCCGAGCGGGCCGACCGGATCGCCGCGCTCCTCACCGACGTGGGACTCGACCCCGCGATCGCCGCCCGCAGGCCGCACGAGATGTCCGGCGGCCAGCGGCAGCGGGTGGCCATCGCCCGGGCACTGGCAGTGGAGCCCCGGCTGCTGGTGCTCGACGAGCCCACGAGCGCGCTCGACGTCACCGTGCAGGCCAGAATTCTCGACCTCCTGGAGCGGCTGGCCGCCGAGCACGGGCTCGGCTACCTGCTCATCACGCACAACCTCGGCGTCGTGGGGCGGCTGTGCCGTACGTCGTCGGTCATGTTCGCCGGACGGGTCGTCGAGTCGGGCCCGACCGGGGAGCTGCTCACCCGGCCGGCCCACCCGTACACCCGGGCGCTGCGCGACGCGGTGCCGCGCATGGGCGGCGAGCCGCCGCGCGCGGCGGGGCGGACCGAGGCGGCCGCGGCGGCGACGGGGTGCCCGTTCCGGCTGCGCTGCCCCCTCGCCGTGGACCGCTGCAGTGCGGAGGCACCGCAGGCGCGTGAGGTCGAAGGGCGTAAAGTGGCATGTCATCGCGCGGAGGAGGTGCTGCACACCCCGGCCTCCTCGGCTCCGCGCGTCCCCCACGGAGGTGAGGCCCCCGATGCGCCGCGTCAGTGACCTTCTCAGGACGCCCGCGGGCCGCAGGCTGACGCTCGTCGCCGGTCCCTGGGACGCCCGGGAGGTCGGCAGCGTCGTCCTCGTCGACGAGATGCGCGAACTGACCACGGCGGCCCCCGGCGCGCTGGCGATCCTGTCGCGGCACGCCATGCGGTCGTGCGACGTGCTCGACGCGCTGCGCCTGGCCGGGCGCGGCGGCCTCGCCGGCATTGTGCTGCCCGGCCCTTCGGGCACGACGCGGGAGATCGTGGAGCTGGCCAGGCGGGAGCGGGTCGCGCTGCTCGCCGGCGCCTCCGACCACTCGCTGTCGGACACCGTGCTCGGTCTCAGCGCGGCCGTACGCGCCGATCCCGGGCTGCTGCTGCGCCGTACGCGTGAGGCGATCGACGGCATCGGCGCGATGGAGGGCGCGGGGGAGGAGGACATCCTGCGCGCGGCGTCCGCCTCCGTCGGCGTCTCGTACGTCGTCGCCGGCCTGGCCGACCCGGGAGCCAACGCGACGGTGATCCGCGTCGGCGGCCGGCCGGACGGCTACGTGTGCTGGGACGGCGAGGACCCCGCGGCGGCGATCGTCGCCCAGGTCGTCGCGACCACGCTCGGCCGGGTGCGGGCGGCCGCGCGGGAGGCGGAGGCGGCCCGCGAGCGCGCGCTGCTGGCCCTGCTCGGCGCCAAGGACACCCGCACCGCCGCCCGCCGCGCCCGGCACGAGGGCGTCCCGGTGGACGGCTGGCACGTCGCGGTCTTCCTGCGCGACCCCGGCGGCGACATGAGCCCGGGTGCGGCGGATCCGGTGCTCCGCGAGGTGCGCGGCACCGTCGCCGCGTGGCCCGGCGCGCTCGGCGCCGGCGGGACGGCCGAGCTGTCCGCGCCGCCGCTGGTCACCCGGTGGCAGGACGGCGTGCTCGTGCTCCTCACCGCCGACGAGCGGACGACGCTCAACCTTCCGAACTCTCAGCGGCCGCCGAATCAGTGGCCGCCGGCGCTGCGCCGGTCCGGCGTGGGGGCGGGGCTCGGCACCTGCCAGGAGGGGCCCGACGGGCTGCGCCGTACGGCCGCGCAGGCACGGGCGGCCGCCGCTCGCGCCGCGGCCGGGGAGGTCGTGCGGTTCGACCGGCTCGGGGTGCACGCGCTCCTCGCGGAGCTGAGCGGCAGCGACAGCGCGCTGGTGGCCGCCAGGGACATGCTCGCCCCGCTGGAACGCCTCGGGGCGCTCAGCGCCCACGCGGTGCCCACGCTGAAGGCATACCTGGACAGCTGGGGCTCCCGCACCAGGGCGGCCGAGCTGCTCAACCTGCACCCCAACGCGGTGGCCCACCGGATCAGGCGCATCGCCGAGGCGCTCGACGCCGATCTGTCCGACCCGCAGACCCGCTTCGCGCTCCAGCTCGCCTGCCACGTGGTGCTCGACCACGACTGTCTCGCGGTGACTGTTTCGCGGTGACTGTTTCGGGGTGACTGTTTCGAGGGGACAACAACCGTGATCTCGTCGTCGTGAGGGCACATCGACGCGGCCCCCGGCCGCATCTACGTTGCCTGGCATGACAACGGTCATCGGAGTGGACGTCGGCGGCACCTTCACCGACCTCGTCCTCCACGACGCCGCGACCGGCGAGATCAGGGTCGCGAAACAGCCCACCACGCCGTCCGCGCCGGAACGCGGGGTCCTCGCCGCGGTCGACGCGGCGGTGCCCGCGGATCTGCTCGCCCGCTGCCGTCATTTCGTGCACGGCACCACCGTGGGCCTCAACGCGCTGCTCGAACGGCGGGGCGCGACCGTCGGCCTGATCACCACGGCCGGGTTCCGCGACGTGCTGGAGATCCGCAGGGGCGACCGCGACGACCCCTACGACCTGTTCTGGACCCCGCCGCCGCCGCTCGTGCCCCGGCGGCTGCGCCTGGAGGTGGCCGAGCGGGTGGCCGCCGACGGCTCGGTCGTACGCGACCTGGAGCCGGAGGACGTGCGGCGGGCCGCCGAGACGTTCGCCGCGGAGGGCGTGGACGCCGTGGCGATCGTGCTGGTCAACTCCTACGCCAACCCCGCGCACGAGGCGCGGGCGGCCGAGCTGCTCAGGCAGGCCGGGTTCGCCGGGCCGGTCTCGCTGTCGCACGAGGTTTCGGGCGAATACCGGGAGTACGAGCGCACCTGCACCACGGTCGTGGACGCCTTCGTCCGCCACCGCATGGGACCCTACCTGCATAATCTCGACCGCGAGCTGCGCGCGAGGGGGTTCGCGGGCGAGCTGCTCGTGACCCGGTCCGGCGGCGGCGCGCTGGCACTGGCCGAGGCCGCGGCCCGGCCGTTCGAGACGATCCTGTCCGGCCCGGTGGCCGGGGCCGCCGCCACCGCCCGCCTGGCCGCTTCCCTCGGCATCGGCACGGCCGTCGCCGCCGACGTGGGCGGCACCAGCTTCGACACCGCGCTCATCGAGGACGGGCGGCTTCCGCTGCTCTACCAGGGCGAGGTCGTCGGCCTGCCGCTGCAGAGCCCCTGGGTGGACGTGCGGTCGGTGGGCGCGGGCGGCGGCTCGATCGCGTACGCCGACGCGGGCGGCCTGCTGCGCGTCGGCCCGCGCAGCGCGGGCGCCGACCCCGGGCCCGCCTGCTACCAGCGCGGCGGGACCGAGCCCACGGTGACCGACGCCGCGCTGCACCTCGGCATGATCCCCCGCGGGCACATCTCCGGTGGCATCGAGCTGTCCGAGGACGCGGCGGCCCGCGCGCTGGCGCCGCTCTCCGGCCCGACCGGCATCGACGGCGTGGACGCGGTCGCGGTTGGCGTGATCAAAATCGCCGCCGCGCACATGGCCCAGGCCGTACGCGGTGTGACCGTGGAGCGGGGCGTGGACCCGCGCGGCGGGGCGGTCGTCGCCTTCGGCGGCGCGGGGCCGGTGTTCGGCTGCCTGCTCGCCGACGAGCTCGACGTCGACACCGTGGTCGTGCCGCCCAACGCGGGCAACTTCTCCGCCGTCGGCCTGGTGCAGGCCGACATCGTGCGGACGGCCGCCCGCACGATGGTGCGCCCGCTGGACGACGAGGCGCTGCCGCTGGTCGAGCGGGTGACGGAGACGCTGTTCGAACGGCTCGCGCAGCCCGGGGCCGTACGCGAGGTGGACCTCGACCTGCGCCACCGGGGACAGGAGCACACGCTGACGATCCCGGTGCGGCTGGGCGAGGACGACGTGGCGGCCGTGTCGGCCCGGTTCTCCGAGGCGTACCACCGGGCCTTCGGCCACACCCTGCCCGACCCGCTGGAGATCGTCACCGTGCGGGCGACCGGCCGGGTGGTCCTCGACGCGGACCGCCCGATGGTGCCGGCCCCGCCGTCCGGCGAGAGCGGTCGGGGGACGACGCGGCTGTGGTCGTTCCGCCGGGGCGCCTGGACCGAGGCCCCGGTCGTACGGCGGGAGGACCTGGACGGCGTGGCCGAGGGCCCGCTGCTGGTGGTTGAGCCGACCGCGACGACCTATGTCGACGCCGGATTCGCGGCGGAGGCGCACGAGAGCGGCTGCCTCGTGATCACACGGAAGGACCGCTGATGACCATCGTCCGCACCCGATACGCGGAGGTCCACCCCGGCCTGGGCGACGGCGCCGACCCCGTCACCACGGAGATCATCCGGCAGGGCCTCAACGCGGCCGCCGACCAGATGAAGCAGTCGCTGATCCGCACCGCGTTCTCGCCGATCATCTACGAGGCGCTCGACTTCGCCGTCGCCTTCTACGACGCCGACATGTGCATGCTGGCGCAGGCCCCGACGCTGCCGGCGTTCATGGGCACGCTCGGCTTCTGCGTGCGGGAGGCCATCGAGGGCGTCGGCGGCCCCGCCGCGCTCAGCCCCGGCGACGTGATCCTCTACAACGACCCGTACGGCACCGGCTCCCACCCCCAGGACGCGGCGATGGTGGTGCCGATCTTCCACGACGACACGCTGGTCGCCTACTCGGCCATCAAGGCCCACTGGCTCGACATCGGCGGCAAGGACCCCTACTGCACCGACACGGTCGACGTCCACCAGGAGGGCACGATCTTCCCCGGGGTCAAGCTGTACGACGCCGGGCGGCTGGTCAGCGACGTCTACCGGATGATCCTGGCGAACAGCCGGATGCCGGAGATGGTCATCGGGGACATCAACGCGATGGTGGCCGGGGCGCGCACCGGGGCGGAGGCCCTCGGCGCGCTGGTGCGCAGGCACGGCCTCGACACCTTCCGCCGCTGCGTCGCCCGCATGTACGCGCACGGCGAGGCGCTGGTGCGCGGCTGGTTCGAGCGCCTGCCCGACGGCGTCTACGAGGCGTCCAGCGTCATCGACTCCGACGGCGTGAACGGCACACCGATCCCCTTCGGCGTACGGGTCGTCGTGGAGGGCTCGTCGGTGACCGTCGACCTGACCGACTGCCCCGACCAGGTCGGCGGGCCGGTCAACTGCCCGCTGCCGTCCACGGTGGCGGCCGTGCGGATCGCGGTGGCCTTCCTCGCCGGGGCGGGCGAGCAGCCCAACGAGGGCCACTTCCGCCCGTTGGAGCTGGTCACCCGGCTCGGCTCGCTGTTCCACCCCGTGCGGCCCGCGCCCTGCTTCATGTACGGCATCCCCTCCGACCACGCCATCGAGCTGATCATCAAGGCGCTGGCGGAAGCCGTGCCGGAATCGGTGCCCGCCGCCAGCGGCGGTGACATCAACGCCCTGGTGTGGTGGGGCAACCGCGAGGCGACCGGCGAGCCGTGGGCCGACGGCGCGCCCCACCCGGTGGGCCAGGGCGCCTCGCCGTCGGGCGACGGCGCGAGCGCGCTCATGTACATCTCGGAGTCGGCCACCCGCTTCACCCCGGCCGAGGTGTGGGAGGCGCGCAACCCCTGGCGGATCGAGCGGCTCGCCCTGGCCGAGGACTCCGGCGGCCCCGGCCGGCACCGCGGCGGCCTGGGCCTCGACCTGTCCTTCCGCATCCTGGAAGACCAGTACCTCACGTCCGGGCTGGCCAGGACCGCGCTGGAGCCCTGGGGCCTGAAGGGCGGCCTGGCGGGGCGGCCCAACCGGCTCACGGTCGAATATCCCGACGGGCGCACCGAGGACTTCTCGCTGAAGACGCGGATCTTCCTGCCCAAGGGCGCGGTCGTGCACCTGCGCACCGGCTCCGGCGGCGGGTACGGCCCGCCCGAAGAGCGCGACCCCGAGGCCGTACGCGCCGACCTGCGGGAGGGCTACATCACGCCGGAGCACGCCGCACGGCACTACCCGCACGCGCTGTGACGCGGCGGGTCACAGCGCGCGCAGGCCGCTGATCACCTCGGACAGGATGCCGGGCGTGGGGAAGCGCGCGACGTTGGCGGGTGGGCGCACCTGCACGAGCCCCTGCTCGTGGAGGTCGCCCACCAGCACGCGTACGACGCCGAGCGGCAGGTCGATCGCCGCGGCGATGTCCGCCAGCGACGCAGGGCGGGCGCACAGGCTGAGGATCATCCACTGTTCGGGACCGAGGCTCACCGGCGTCGGCCCGCCGGTCGCGGTCACGATGGCGACGAGGTCGATCTCCTGGCTGGAGGGCCGCACGCGTCCGCGGGTCAGGGCGTAGGCCGGCACGATCGGCCCGGCCTCCTCGTCCAGCCACTGGTCCTGCATGCGTTCGGTCACTTTCGGTCCTCCTCGCCGGTGTTCTCGTTCTCCTGCGACCCCCGCTGCAGCGAGGCGAGGATGATGTCCTCCGGGGTGACCTCTCCCGCGGCGAGACGGGCGAGATCGGGGTCCTTGGGGCCCACCATGAGCCCGGATGGGATCAGCACGATGGCGGTCGTTCCTCCGTAGGGCGAGGGCCGCAGGGTCACGCGGATGTCCCGGCGTGCGGCCAGGCGCGCGACGACGAACAGCCCCATGCGGTCGGTGTCCGCGATGTCGAACTCCGGCGGGTCGGCCAGCCGTTCGTTCAGCTCGTCGAGCCGCTCCTTGGTCATACCGAGCCCGCGGTCCTCGATCTCGACCGCGAAGCCCATGCCGACGAGCTCCCCGCGCACCGACACGGAGGTGTGCGGCGGCGAGAAGATCGTGGCGTTCTCGATCAGCTCGGCGATGAGGTGGATGACGTCGGCCACCGCGGCGCCGTCGAGCCCGTGGTCCTCCATCGGCAGCACGTTCACCCGGGCGTAGTCCTCCACCTCGGCCGCGGCCCCGCGTACGACGTCGTACATCGGGACGGGCTTGCGCCAGGCGCGGCCGGGGGCGTTGCCCGACAGAATGATCAGGCCCTCGGCGTGGCGGCGCATGCGGGTCGTCAGGTGGTCGAGCCGGAAGAGCTCCTCCAGCATGTCCGGGTCGGTGATGTGCCGCTGCATACCGTGCAGCTGGGTCCGCTGCCGGTGCAGCAGCGTCTGGCTGCGCCGCGCCAGGTTGAGGAAGACCTGGCTGACACCCCGCTGCAGGCGGGCCTGCCCGATCGCGGCCTCAACCGCGGTCTCCTGCACCGTCGAGAAGGCCCGGCCCACGTCCTGGATCTCGGCGGTCCCGCCCACGGTCTGCAGCGGGGGCGCCTCGGTGGCCACGTCGACGTCCTCGCCCCGCTTGAGCTTGACCATCACGCCCGGCAGCCGCTTGTTCGCGAGGTCGAGCGCGGCCTGCCGCAGGTCGGCCAGCTCGCGGGCGATCCGCCCGCCGACCCGCAGCGAGATCAGGATCGAGGCGATGACCGCGAGAAGCCCGAAGCCTCCGGCCAGCACGGCCCGCCGCAGGATCGAGTCGGCGATCGGCGCGGCGCGCTGGGCGAGCAGGGCCGCCGCCTCGGTCTGCGCCTTCTGGAACGAGTCGGCCAGGTCGTCGGAGGTCGACTGCCACACCCGCTGCGTACGCGCCGAGAGCCTGGGCGCGGCGATGATCTGCTCTTCCTGCAGCCGCAGCCGCTGGTAGAGCGGAGTCGTGATCAGGTTGACGTGGAGCTGCCGCAGACCGGCGTCCAGCTCGGGCAGCGCCTGGTCGATGAGGAAGCGGCGGTTGCCCACGAGCTGGGTGAACAGCTTGCGTTCCTCGTCGGTGAAGCCGCCGGACGGGCCGACCGCCGCCGCCAGCGCCTGCTCGCGGGTCAGCAGCTCCTTGGCGTACCCGAGCGAGATCACCACGCGCGACTGCTGGTAGATCGGGATGTCGTCGATCAGCGCCAGGCTGTAGTGCATGCGGTAGATCGAGTCGCTGACCAGGTTGTAGATCTCGATGGCACGCAGCCGCTCGGACAGGCCCTCGTCGACCTCCGCCCGGATCTCGTCGATCCGGCTGAGCCCCGACAGCATCTCGTCGACCTGCGTGCGCATTTCCGGAGTGGTGGCCGCGCGGGAGGCCCTCGACAGGGCCAGCGTGCGGACCTGCTCCCTGGTCTTGCTCGTCCGCTGGCGCTGCAGGACCATGGCGTCGCGGTCGGCCGACCGGTGCGAGCCGAGATAGCGCGCCGTGGTCAGGCGCTCGGACTGAAGGTCGACGATCAGGGAGTCGGCGGGCCGCCGGAGCGTGGACCACAGCGTGTTGTAGGTGCGCAGGCTCAGGCTCTCGCTGATCGTGACGCCGGCGGTCACAGCCCACAGGGCGATCAGTGAGAAGAGTGGTACGAGCAGCAAGCCGATGAGCCGGGACCTGATCGGCCGGTCACGCCTGCGCGGACTCATGGCACCTCGCCCAGTGAGGGACAAGCCTCACATAAAACCTTTTTGCGACAGGGATAGAGACTAGCAGCGAGGTGCGCCGGATGAGGGCCCTGTGATCGGTTGGCCCGAAATATCGTGTCCAATCGTGATCTTGCAGTAGCGTCGATCATGGTAGACACGGAAAGGACCCGCACGCATGCGCCGCTTACTCGTGCTGGGAGTGATGGCCGTGCTGGCCCTGGCAGGCTGCGGCGGAGGCGAGGTCCGGGAGATCTCGGCCGCGAACCTCCCCTCGACGAAGGACTCCACCTTCGTCTACCTGTCCAATCTGGACATCGTCACCGACTGGGATCCGGCGAGCTCGTACTCCAACGAGATCATGGCGATGCAGAACATCTATGACTCGTTGACGATGTACAACCCCCGGACGCGCCGGGCCGCGCCACGCCTGGCCGAGCGCTGGCAGTCGTCGTCCGACGGCAAGGTCTGGACCTTCATCCTGCGGTCCGGCATGGTCTTCCACACCGGGCGGCCGGTGGACGCCGCCGCGGTCAAGGCGTCCGTCGAGCGGACCAAGCGGATGGGCGCGGGCGCGGCCTACGTCTGGGACTCCGTCCAGCAGATCACGGTCAAGGACCCGCTCACCGTGGAGTTCCGGCTGAAGTACGCCGCCCCGCTCGACCTGATCGCCTCCGCCGACTACGCCGCGTACATCTACGACACCCAGGCGGCGGGCACGGGCGACCTCAAGAAGTGGTTCCAGGCCGGCCGCGACGCGGGCTCGGGGCCCTACACGGTGGCGAGCTGGAAGAAGGGCCGCGAGAAGGAGCTCGTGCTGCGCGCCTTCGACCGCTACTGGGGCGGCTGGGAGGGCCCGCACTACCGGAACATCGAGTTCCGCGTGATGCCCGACCTCAATCGGGCCTACCAGTTGCTGCTGCGCGGCGAGGCGAGCTTCGTGGAGCGGCTGAACCCCGATCTCTTCCGCCGGGCCCGCGGCACCGCGGGCGTCCGCACCCTGCAGGTGCCGGCGTTCCAGAACATGCTCGTGCTGTTCAACACCGCCTCGGGCCCGCTGACGGACGTACGGCTGCGCAGGGCGGTGCAGAAGGCCATCGACTACGACGGCCTGATCACCGCGCTCAAGGGGGCGGGGGCGCCGGCCTCCGGCCTGGTCCCCGAGGGCCTGCTCGGGCACCTGCCCGACTACACCCAGAAGCAGGACCTGACCACGGCCGCCCAGCTGCTGAACGAGGCGGGGTACGGCCCCGGCGGCGCGCCCCTGCGCCTGACACTGACGTACGCGCAGGGAGACGACGACGAGGAACTGCTCGTACGCAAGCTCAGGAGCGCACTGGCCGGGCTGAACGTGGAACTCGACGCCAAGGCCATGCAGTGGAACGACCAGTGGAACCTGGGCAAGTCCGCCGACCCGGCCAAGCGCCAGGACATCCTCGTCATGTACTGGTGGCCCGACTACGCCGACGCCTATTCGTGGTTCCTGAACGTCTTCCACAGCGCGGAGCCGGTGTCCTTCAACCTCACCTACCTGAAGGATCCGAACGTCGACGCGAGGATCGACCGTCTGCCGTCACTGGTGGCGAACGACCGTTCCGCGGCGGAGAGGGCGTACACCGAGCTCCAGAGGACGCTCATCGGAGAGAAGGCCGTGGTGGCGGTGCCGTGGGTGGCCAACTATCAGCGGGCCTACCTGGGCAACGTTCAGGGGTACACCGACAACCCGGCCTACCCCAACGTCGTCTTCGTGCACGAGCTCATCCCGGGCGGCTGAGCCGCTCAGCCCCGCAGGCTGCGGCTGACTCCGCCGCACACGGTGCCGCGGGCGGCGCGGGACCGGCGGGGCGCCGCCGGCTCGTCGAGGTGGGCGAGCATGGCCTGCGCGGCGACGGCGTCCGACAGGATCCGCTGCGCCTGCTCGCCGTCGGGAAGCTGCCCGTGCTCGGCCAGCTCGTGCTGGAGGAAGGTGAGCGCGGCGGGGTGCCCGGCGGCGTCCGCGGCCACGGTGGCGCGGGCGGCGGTCAGCAGAGCGAGGTAGTGCGAGCGCAGGATCGCCTCACGGGTGCGCAACTGCTCCAGGTCGTCGAGCAGGGAGTGCGCGAGCTCGAGCAACTCGCTCGGCCGCGGCGGCTCGGCGGTGATGTGGGCGCGGATGTCGTCGAACTCCGACCGCATGATGATGGCCACCTCCAGCGACGGAAGTCCGGGCGGCCGGGTTGGCGCCGTACGGGGACTTCCGCATCGTCTTCGTAGCGCGCAGCGATTGCGAGCGGCTTGACGTTCGGTTGCGTGGGAAGGCGGCGGTCACATCGAGCCGCCGCGGGACGCGGGGAAGACGGCCGTGCGCGGCTGTCGTTCCTCACGTGGTTCCTCCCCGATCGTCCGTGCCGTCCCGGCTGATCGCCGCGGCGCTAAGTAGATGCCTGAGAGACGGATCTGGTTGTCCCCGCACGCTCGCCCGTTTTGCCGCGTATGGTGACCCGGGCGCGCCCCCGGCCCCGACCTGCGAGAACGTACGGGGGCCAAGCCGGCGCGGCCGGGAATAGCCCCCGCAGCGGGGGCGTTGTTCTCGAACC
>NZ_JAATEK010000032.1:0-91334 GCF_012034195.1 Microbispora sp. CL1-1 | reverse complement strand
AACTCGAAGCGACCGCCTGGGACCCCCGATGTATTCCGGCCCTCCGACTCCCGGCGGGACCGCGACGCGCCGGCCGCTGTGTTCCCCCAGCGCGGGTTATCCACAGGCCCGCAGCGAGAAGGCCTGGCGGGACCACGCCGAACATAGACTTTGGCGGGTGAGCGACAAGCCGCCTGTAGCGAAGAAGGTCCCCCTCGAGCGCACGCATCACGGTGACACCGTGGTCGACGAGTATGCGTGGCTGCTCAAGAAGGACGACCCCGACACCATCGCGTACCTGGAGGCGGAGAACGCCTACACCCAGGAGATGACCGGCCACCTGCAGGACCTCCAGGAGACCATCTTCAAGGAGATCAAGGGCAGGACGCTGGAGACCGACCTGTCGGTCCCCACCCGCAAGGGCGCCTGGTGGTACTACTCCCGGACCGAAGAGGGCAAGCAGTACGGCATCCAGTGCCGGGTGGCCGCCGACGGGGACAGCCCGCCCAAGCTGGAGCCGGGCACATCGCTCCCCGGCGAACAGGTGATCCTGGACGGCAACGAGCTCGCGGGCGACAGCCCCTTCTTCTCCATGGGCACGAGCGCGGTCAGCCCCGACGGCACGAAGCTCGCCTACTCGACCGACTTCTCCGGAGACGAGCGCTTCACTCTCCGGTTCAAGGACCTGGAGACGGGCGACGTGCTCCCGGACGAGATTCCGGGTGTCTTCTACGGCGGCGCCTGGTCGGCCGACGGCTCCACGTTCTTCTACACCACCGTTGACGAGGCATGGCGTCCGTACCGGATCCACCGGCACAGACTCGGCTCGACGGACGACGTCGTCGTCTACCAGGAGGACGACGAGCGCTTCTGGGTGAGCATCGGCCTGACCCGCAGCCAGCGCTACCTGGTGCTGGCCTCCGGCAGCAAGATCACCAGCGAGGTCCGGGTGCTCGACGCGGCCACCCCGGAAGGCGAGTTCGCGGTGGTCCGGCCCCGGCAGACCGGCGTGGAGTACGCGCTTGAGCACGCGGGCGACCGCTTCCTCGTGCTGCACAACGACGGCGGCGCCGTGAACTTCGAGCTCGCCACCGCTCCCCTCGACGACCCGGGGAGCTGGACTCCGCTGATCGAGCACAGGGACGACACGCGGCTGCTCGACGTCGACGCGTTCAAGGACTTCGTCAGCGTCCACTTCCGCCGTGACGGCCTCACCGGGGTCCGGATCCTGCCAGGCGACGGCGGCGAGCCGTACGAGATCTCCTTCCCTGAGCCGCTGTACGACGTCGCGCCGACCGGCAACGCGGAGTTCGAGACGAGCCGGCTGCGCCTCAGCTACACGTCCATGGTCACCCCGCCGTCGGTGTACGACTACGACCTGCGCTCGCGCGAGCTGATCCTGCTGAAGCAGCGGGTGGTGCTCGGCGGCTACGACCCCTCCGACTACGAGCAGTTCCGCGAGTGGGCCACCGCTCCGGACGGCACCAGGGTGCCGATCTCGATCGTGGTCCGGAAGGACACGAGCCGGCCCGCCCCCACCCTGCTCTACGGCTACGGCAGCTACGAGTCGTCCATCGATCCCTACTTCTCGGTGGCCCGGCTCTCGCTGCTCGACCGCGGGTTCGTGTTCGCGATCGCCCACGTGCGCGGCGGCGGCGAGATGGGCCGCCGGTGGTACGAGGACGGCAAGCTCACCAGGAAGAAGAACACCTTCACGGACTTCGTCGCGTGCGCGCGGCACCTGAAGGCCGAGGGATGGTCCGACAAGATCATCGCAAGAGGCGGCTCGGCCGGTGGCCTGCTCGTGGGTGCGGTCGCCAACCTGGCGCCCGAGGAGTTCGCGGGGATCGTCGCGGAGGTCCCGTTCGTGGACGCGCTGAACACGATCCTCGACCCGTCGCTGCCGCTCACGGTGACCGAGTGGGACGAGTGGGGCGATCCGCTGCATGACCCCGAGGTCTACGCCTACATGAAGACCTATTCGCCCTACGAGAACGTCGACGGCCGGACCTACCCGCCGATCCTGGCGACCACCAGCCTCAACGACACACGGGTGCTCTATCACGAGCCGGCGAAGTGGATCGCCCGGCTCCGCGCCGCCGCGCAGGGCGGCCCGTTCCTGTTGAAGACCGAGATGGGCGCCGGCCACGGCGGCCGCAGCGGCCGTTATGACGCCTGGCGTGAGGAGGCGTTCGCGCTCTCCTGGATCCTCGACCGAGTTGGAGTGACCGAGTGAGCTATGTGGCTGCCGAGGGCCGCTATGGACCCATGCCGTACAACCGGACCGGGCGGAGCGGGCTGAGGCTGCCCGCGGTGTCGCTCGGGTTGTGGCACAACTTCGGCGACGACAAGCCGATCGAGACCCAGCGGGCCATCCTCCGCCGGGCCTTCGACCGCGGGGTCACCCACTTCGACCTCGCCAACAACTACGGCCCGCCGTACGGCTCCGCGGAGATCAACTTCGGGCACCTCTACCAGCAGGACTTCGCCCGATACCGCGACGAGCTGGTGATCTCCACCAAGGCGGGCTACGACATGTGGCCCGGCCCGTACGGCAACTGGGGGTCGCGCAAGTATCTGCTCGCGAGCCTTGACCAGTCGCTGAAGCGGATGGGCCTCGACTACGTCGACATCTTCTACAGCCACCGCTTCGATCCGGAGACGCCGCTGGAGGAGACCATGGGGGCGCTGGCCCACGCGGTCCGCTCGGGCAAGGCGCTCTACGCGGGCATCTCGTCCTACTCCCCGGAGCGCACCCGGCAGGCCGCGGCGATCCTCCGAGACATGGGCACGCCGCTGCTCATCCACCAGCCGTCCTACTCCATGCTCAACCGGTGGATCGAGCGCGGGCTGCTCGACGTGCTGGAGGACGAGGGCGTCGGCTGCATCGCGTTCTCCCCGCTGGCGCAGGGCATGCTGACCGGCCGCTACCTGAACGGCATCCCGGAGGACTCGCGGGCGGCCCAGGGCAAGTCGCTCGATCCGTCCCTGCTGATGGAGGAGAGCCTGCGCCATGTCCGGCGGCTCAACGAGATCGCCGGGCAGCGCGGGCAGTCGCTGGCGCAGATGGCCCTGGCCTGGGCGCTCCGCGACCCGCGGGTGACGTCGGTGCTGATCGGCGCGTCCAGCGTCGAGCAGCTCGACGACAGCCTCGACGCGATCAACCGGCTCGACTTCACGCAGGACGAGCTGGACGCGATCGACAAGGACGCGGTCGATTGCGGGATCAATCTCTGGGCCGCTTCCAGCGCGGAATGAGCCTCCGTCCACAAGCCGGAGGGCGCGGCAGAGGCTGCGCGTTGGCGAAGGAGTAGAAGCGCCACACGCGCGCCGCCGGCGCGCGCCTCCGCTTGTGAGCCCCGGCTTGCGACCGGGTTCGCGACCTCCGCCTGCGAGCCCCCGCTTGCGACCCGGTTCGCGACCTCCGCCTGCGAGCCCCCGCTTGCGACCCGGTTCGCGAGCCCCCGCTTGTGAGCCCCCGCTTGCGACCCGGTTCGCGACCCCCGGTTCGTGAACCCCGGCCTGCGAGCCCCCCGTTTGTGGCCGGGTTCGTGATGAGCCCCGGTTCGCGAGCCGCGGATTGTGAGCGCTTCGTGAGCCACGGCTCGCCGGCTCGCCATCCGCCCGGCATGGGATGCCGGGCGGCAGGACGGTTCAGAGTGCGTTCTGACGCTGCAGGTAGGCGAAGGAGGCCCAGCCGGGGAGGACGGGGAGCCAGAACGTCATCAGCCGGAACAGCAGCACGGCCGAGGTGGCGACCGTGTAGGGCAGGCCCGCGACCGTGAGGCCGAGCGACAGCGACGCCTCCACCGCCCCCAGGCCACCGGGGGTGGGCGCGGCCGAGCCGATGGCGTTGCCCGCCAGGAACACCACGGCGACGGCCGTGAAGCTGGCCGAGCCGCCGAAGGCCTGTACGCACGCCTCCAGGCAGATCACGAAGCTGAGGGTGAGCAGCATGGTCCCGCCCACCGCCTCGAAGACCTTCTTGGGCGACTGCACCACATCGAGCAGCCGGGGGATCACCCCCGAGAACATGGCGCGCACCCGCGAGGTGACCAGCCGCCGCAGCGGCCGTACGGCGAGGATGATCAGGAACAGCACGGCCACGCCGAGCAGCACCATCAGCAGTCCGCGCGACGGGGTGAGGGACGGCGCGGCCTGCGTGCCCGTGAGGTAGCCGAACAGCAGCAGCATCATGATGTGCATGGCCAGGCCGACGAGCTGCGACGCGCCGACGCTCGCGACGGCGGCGCCGGGCGGCAGGCCGCGTTTCTGCAGGTAGCGGGTGTTGATCGCCACGCCGCCGACCGCGGCGGGCGCGACCAGCTTCACGAACGACCCGGCGAGCTGGGCCAGGATGGTGCGGCCGAGCGGCAGCGGCTCGGGGACGAACCCGCGCAGCAGGATCGCCGCCGCGACGTAGCTCAGCGCGGCCGCGGCCAGCGCCGCCCCGCTCCACGCCCAGTTGGCGGTGGTCACGACGGAGACCAGGTTGACCTTGCTGAGCTGGGGAAGCAGCAGGTATGCCGCGATCACGCTGAGGATGATCGTCACAAGGGTCTGGGGGCGGAACCGTTCGAGCCGCACCTCCTCGACCTCGACCTGCGGCTTCAGCGCGATGATCTGCTCCCGGATGGCGGGCAGGAGCCTCCGGTCGCGGCGGGCGGCCGTACGGGTGTCCCGGCTCAGCGCGACCCGCTGGAGCAGTGGCATCGCCCCGGCCAGCGTGTTCTCCCCCAGCACCTTCGCCGCCGACCTGACGGAGCGCTCGGCTCCCACGCGGGTGCCGAGGTAGGCGAGGAGCTGGGCGATGTCGAGCCGCAGTAGCAGGTCGCCGGCCGCGATCTCGCCGCTGCGCGCGTCCACGAGGTAGACGTTGCGCTCGGCGTCGACGTGGATGCTCTCGCCGGTGAGGTGGCGGTGGGCCAAGCGATGGGCGTGCAGCAGCCGGACCTGCTCCCACATCCGCTCCAGCAGCTCGTCGTCGAAGTCCTCGTCGCGCAGGTCGCTCACCGGACGGGTGTCCACGTGCTCGTAGGCGAGCAGCGCCGCCTCGGTGCCGACCTCGCTCGTGCCGAGCAGGCGCGGCAGCCGCACCCCGGCGGCCTGCGCGGCGTACGCCATGAGCGCCTCGCGCTCCAGCTCGGCGCGCAGCGAGCGGATGGCCCTGCGCCGGGTCTCGTTGTTGAGCAGGAAACGCCGCCACAGCCGGTAGACGACGCCCGCCACCTGCCGGTCGCGGTCGAGCACGGTCACGTCGATCCGCCGGTCGTCGACGAGGCCGACCAGGTAGCGGCGGCTGCCGGAGCTGTCGTCCTCCACCCGCCTGGCGCTGACCGGCATGAAGCCGAGCTTGCGCAGCGCGGCCAGCACGGCGCTGCCGGGCGGCCTGGTGTTCGCGCTGCCGATGCCGTAGAGCGTGCCGAACCCGACGGCGAGGCCGACGACGTACGTCATGATCACGCCGAGGGCGGTGACCTTTGTGGCGGTGAAGAGCGCGAACACGTCGAGGGCCAGCGCGACCCACATCAGCGCCCGCCAGTTCGGGCGCCGTCCCATCCGCACCGCCGTGGCGTACGCGATGGCGGGGGTGAGCACGGTGTTGAGCGGCTCGACGTCCCTGCCACCGGTGAGGAGCTGCTTGAGATCGGCCGGGCCGGAGTGGACCAGCGACTCGCCGAGCACGTAGGAGACCAGCAGGGCGAGGATCGCGGCGATCAGTCCCTGGGTGACGCGCATGCCGTCGCGGTGGAAGACCCGCTCGACGGCGAACGCGACCGGCACGATCAGCACGGAGACGCCGCCGAGCAGCCCGGCGGCGGCCGACAGCACGTCGGGGGCGCGGGTGGTGCCCGCCTGTACGTCGGTCTCAAGGCCGTTGAGCGTGCGTTGCAGCGCCAGCGCCATGAGGATGACGGCGGCGAGGGCCAGCAGCGTGAGGAGAAACCGGAGTGCGTCGGAAGGCCGGCGGATCCGCTGCGGCAGCAGAGGCTCGACGACGAGGACAGCTCCTTGGCCAGGAGTGTCCAGCGTTATGTCCTGCTCCTTGATGCCTCTCACCACCAGCGATTCTGTGCGATCTTCGCACTCGGTGTCCACAATTGACGGCATGCGTATATCCCTGGCCTCGGACAGCCTCGACGGAATCGCGTCGGAGCTTGCGGCCGAGGTGGAACGGCGCGGCCATTCAGTCACACTCTATGGAGCACTGGCCCCCGGCGACCGGGCCGATTGGGCATGGTGCTGCTCCGCCGCGGCGCGGGACGTCGCGGAGGGGCGCGCGGACCAGGCCGTGGTCTGTTGCTGGACCGGCACCGGCGCGTCCATAGCGGCAAACAAGGTAGCGGGCGTGCGTGCGGCGCTGTGCACCGACGCCGCCACTGCCGCGGGCGCCCGCACGTGGAACGACGCCAACGTGCTCGCGCTCAGCCTCCGCCTCACCTCCCGGCAGGTGCTGACGGAGATCCTGGACGCCTGGTTCTCCGGGTCGCCGAGCACCGATCCGGAGGACGCGGCGAACATCGCCCACGTGGGGGAAATCCGGTAGAGACCGATTGTGGGCCGCACGCTAACGTCGATGCCATGAGCACGTCGCTACCCGTCCTCGGCGCCTGTCCGCTCGACTGCCCCGACACCTGTTCCTGGGTCGTCACCGTGCGCGACGGCGAGGCCGTCGGGTTGCGCGGCAACCGCGACCACCCCTACACGCGCGGGGCGTTGTGCGTGAAGGTCAACCGCTATCTGGAGCAGGTGCGGTCGGCCGACCGCGTCCTCCACCCGTTGAAGAGGGTGGGGCCGAAGGGATCCGGGCGGTTCGAGCGGATCAGCCTGGACCAGGCGCTGTCGGAGATCGCGGCCAAGCTGGCGTCGATCGTCGAGGAGCATGGCGGCGAGGCGATCTGGCCCTACCAGGGCACCGGGACGCTCGGCTATGTCCAGGGCGAGTCGGGCCAGGCCGGGCGGCGGTTCTGGAACGCCCTGGGCGCGTCGCGGCACGACCTCAACATCTGCGCGCGGGCCGGCAACGACGGGCTGCGCTACGTCAACGGCACTCCCGGCGGCATGGACCCGGAGACGTTCGCCCTGTCGCGGCTCATCCTGCTGTGGGGCACCAACACGCTGACCAGCGGCCACCACATGTGGAAGTTCGTCCAGGACGCCCGCGCCGCCGGAGCGTACGTCGTGGCGATCGACCCCATCCGCACGCGTACCGCCGACCAGGCGGACGAGCACCTGCCGATCCGGCCGGGCACCGACGCCGCGCTCGCCCTCGGCCTGCTGCACGTCGTGCTGGAGGAGGGCGCGGAGGACCGCGCGTACATCGAGGAGCACACGACCGGCTGGGACGAGTTCGAGGCCGAGATCCGCAGGCATCCCCCGGCGCTGGTGGCGGAGATCACCGGCCTGCCCGAGGAGCGGATCCGCGCCCTCGGCGTACGGCTCGCGCACACCCGGCCGACCGGCATCCGGGCCACGATGGGCGTCCAGCGGCACGGAGGCGGCGGGGCCGCGATGCGGATGATCGCCTGCATTCCCGGCGTCACCGGCGACTGGCGCTATCCGGGCGGCGGCGTGGCCTACTCCACCTCGGGACACGCCCCCAAGGGCCCCGACCCGCGCGACGACCTGCTCCCCCACCCCGTGCGTACGCTCACGATGACCCGGCTGGCCGACGGGCTGGACGAGTCGGTGAAGTGCCTGTGGGTCTACGCGGCCAACCCGATGGGGTCGACCTCCGACCAGAACCGGATCAGGGCGGCGCTGGAGAGGGAGGACCTGTTCACGGTGGTGATGGAGCAGTTCCCGACCGACACCGTCGACTACGCCGACTACGTGCTGCCCGCGACCATGCAGATCGAGCACCTCGACGTGCACCACGGCTACGGGCACATGTACATGGTGTGGAACGAGCCCGCCGTCGAGCCGCCGGGCGAGTGCCTGTCCACGACCGAGACCTTCCGGCGGCTCGCCCGGCTGATGGGCCTGACCGAGCCGTCCCTCTACGACAGCGACCTCGAACTGGCCGAGCAGACGCTCGCCCAGGTGGGGATCTCCGTGGAGGAGTGCCGCAAGCAAGGGTGGGCGCGGCTGCGGGTGGCCGAGCCGTTCGTGCCGTTCACCGAGGGTTTCCCGACGCCGAGCGGGCGGCTGGAGTTCGCCTCCGCGAAGGCCGAGGCCGCCGGGCTGCCTCGGGTGGCGGGCTACGTGCCCTCGTTCACCGCCAGTACGGCTCCCGCCGACCGGCCGCACCCGCTCGTCATGATCACCCCGGCCGCGCACACGTTCCTGAACACGCAGTTCGCCAACAACCCGGAGCTGCGCAAGCGCTCGAAGGGCCCGCGGGTGATGGTCAACCCGGCCGACGCCGCGTCGCGGGGCCTCGTGGACGGGCAGGCCGCCCGGGTCTTCAACGGCAACGGCGAGTTCCGGGCGTACGTGGAGGTCAGCGACCGGGTGGCGCAGGGCGTGGTGGCGGCGCCGAAGGGCCACTGGCCGAAGCTGGCGGGCGGGGCCAACCCCAACGCGCTGGTGGAGGAGCGGGACGCCGACATGGGCCGGGGCCCCATCTATCACGACAACTTCGTCGACGTCGCGCCGCTCTCAGACGAGGAGGAGTTTGAACCCCTCGTGTGAGGCGGTGAAGCCGAGCGAGCCGTAGAAGCGGTGGGCCTCGGTGCGGGCCTTGTCGGAGGTGAGCTGCACCAGCGCGCAGCCGCGCTCCCGGGCCCGCTCGATCGCCCACCGCATCATCTCCCGGCCGATTCCCCGGTTGCGGTGGGGCACGGCGACCCTGACCGCCTCGACCAGCGCGCGTTCGCCACCCCGCCGCGACAGCCCGGGAATGTAGGTGAGCTGCATGGTTCCGATCACCTCGCCGTCCGACTCCACGACGATCAGCTCGTTGCGCGGGTCGGTGTCCACCGCCTCGAAGGCGGCGTAGTAGTCCGGCTCCCCGGAAGACGGGCGGGCAGCGGTGATCGCGTCCTCGTTGATCATGGCCACGATGACGGGGACGTCCTCACGCCGGGCCGTACGGAAGTGCAGATCCATGCCGGGGAGCCTAACCGGGGGGTGTCAGGGGCGGCTCAGGGACTTCCCCGATGCCGCGGAAAGGCCCGAAAAGGCACGCTGTAGTCATGAACGAACTGACCCGCATGGACGAGATGTCCTTGGCCGGCGCGGCCCTGCGCGGCGCGCCCTGGCGAGCCGCGGCGACGTCCGGTGGGGCGGTCGCGGCCACGAGCTTCATCCTGGGCGTCATCCTGCCCGGCCCGGCCGACCTGACGTGGGCCCTGTGCGCGGGGATCACGGTGTTCGCCCTCGTCGCGGCGATCGGGGCGATCTCCAAGCCCGACATCGGCGACCGGGTGACCCGGCAGGCCCGCCTGTGGGCGCTGCGCCACCCCTGGCGCTTCTCGCTCTACCCGGGCCTCGGCGCGGCGGCCCTCATGTATCCGGTGCAGCTGGTGATCGACCGCGAGGGCATCTTCGGCGCGGCCTTCGACGCGCTGTGGGGCGGCGCGCTCGTGCTGCTGATCACCGCCGTCCTCACGTTCTCGATGCGCGGCCGGGCCAAGGGCGCCTGAGCGTCAGGCCCGCCGTTCCGCCGCGCTGCGGCAGACGCAGAACTCGTTGCCCTCGGGGTCGAGCAGGGTGACCCATCCGGCGCCGTCCGGCGTCCGATGGTCCTCGTACGGCTTGGCCCCGAGCGCGAGCAGCCGCTCCACCTCCTGGTCGCGGGTGCCGTCCCCTGTGGGCCTCAGGTCGAGGTGCAGGCGGTTCTTGACGGTCTTGCCGTCGGGCACCCGGATGAAAAGCAGGTGCGGAGGGCCGCCCGGACGGTCGAGCATGACCTCGTCGTCCTCCGGCTCGGAGTCGACGAGCGGCCAGCCCAGGGCCTCGCTCCACCACTGGGCCAGCTCGTACGGCCGGGCGCAGTCGATCGTCGTCGTGTGGATCTCAATCATGCGCCCAGCCAAGCGCGACACCAGCAAAGGTGTCAAGCAGGTTACGTGGACGCGCGCCGGGCCGTCCGCCGGGGCCTCAGCTCCCGGACGAGACTCACCGCCGACACCAGGGCCCAGACGCCCTCCAGCAGCAGGAATCCCCAGTCGTCGCCCGCATATGCGAGCCACGCGAGCACCGCGGAGCCGACGAGATTGAGCACCAGGTAGATCTTCGAACGGTTGTCGAGGACGTTCATCTGGGAGAGCAGGAACGCGCCGAGGATGAGAACGGCGCCGGCGATCTGCAGAACTTGGTCCATGTCCTTCCGCCCACCGTCTTCGCTGGGCCGGGTACGGCGGGCACCTCGTCCGGGACGACCGCGGATCGCGGCCTTCTCACAACGGGACCATACCTGTTGTGCGTCACCAAACCGTGCGATGTGTGGCGCAGACCATGGATATCGCCGGTTACTCGCGGGTAGCATTCGTTTAGAGTTACCGACCAGTACGTTACCCCCGGGGTTCGGTTCTAGGAGCGCACACAGATGGGTCACTACAAGAGCAACGTCCGCGACCTGGAGTTCAACCTCTTCGAGGTGTTCGGGCGCAGGGAGATCCTCGGCACCGGCCCGTTCGCCGAGGTCGACGAGGACACCGCGCGAACCGTGCTGGACGAGGTCAACCGGCTGGCCACCGGCCCCCTGGCCGCCTCGTTCGAGGACGCCGACCGCCACCCGCCCGTCTTCGACCCCGCCACCCACAGCGTGACCATGCCGGAGAGCTTCAAGCGCTCCTACCAGGCCTGGGTGGACGCCGAGTGGTGGCGGCTGGAGCTGCAGCCGGAGCTCGGCGGCACGCCCGCCCCGCGCAGCCTGGTGTGGGCCATGGCCGAGATGGTGCTCGGCGCCAACCCCGCCGTGTGGATGTTCGCCTGCGGCCCGGCCTTCGCCCGCCTGCTCTTCGAGCTCGGCACCCCCGAGCAGAAGCGGTTCGCCGAGCTGGCCGTCGAGCGGCACTGGGGCGCGACCATGGTGCTCACCGAGCCCGACGCCGGCTCCGACGTGGGCGCGGGCCGTACGAAGGCGATCCAGCAACCCGACGGCACCTGGCACATCGAGGGCGTCAAGCGCTTCATCACCAGTGCCGAGCACGACATGACCGAGAACATCTTCCACCTCGTGCTGGCCCGGCCCGAGGGTGCCAAGCCCGGCACCAAGGGCCTGTCGATGTTCCTCGTGCCGAAATATCTGGTGGACCTGGAGACCGGCGAGCTGGGCGAGCGCAACGGCGTCTACGTCACCAACGTCGAGAAGAAGATGGGCCTGAAGGTCTCCACGACCTGCGAGCTCACGCTCGGTGAGAAGCACCCGGCCATCGGCTACCTGGTCGGCGACGTGCACGACGGCATCCGGCAGATGTTCATGGTGATCGAGAACGCCCGGATGATGGTGGGCGCCAAGGCCATCGCCACGCTGTCCACCGGCTATCTCAACGCGCTCGACTTCGCCAAGAACCGCGTGCAGGGCGCCGACCTCACCCGCGCGGGCGACAAGACCGCCCCGCGCGTCACGATCACCCACCACCCCGACGTACGCCGCGAGCTCATGCTGCAGAAGTCGTACGCCGAGGCCATGCGGGCGCTGGTCATCTACACGGCGACGATCCAGGACCAGATCCAGATCGCGGAGTTCGAGGGCCGCCGCGACGAGGCCGCCGAGGCGCTCAACGACCTGCTGCTCCCGCTGGTCAAGGGCGTCGGCTCCGAGCGGTCGTACGAGCTGCTTGCCCGCTCGCTGCAGACGCTCGGCGGCTCGGGCTTCCTGCAGGACTATCCGATCGAGCAGTACATCCGCGACTCGAAGATCGACTCGCTGTACGAGGGCACGACCGCGATCCAGGGCCAGGACCTGTTCTTCCGCAAGGTCCTCAGGAACCAGGGCGCGGCGCTGGGATCGCTGCTCGGCGAGATCAAGGCGTTCGCCGCCTCGCAGGCGGGCAACGGACGGCTGAAGGTCGAGCGCGGCCTGCTCGACGAGGCGGCCGACGAGGTGAAGGCGATGGCCGACACGATGGCCGGGTGGGCCATCGCCTCCCTGGAGACGCCGCAGGAGGTCTACAAGGTCGGCCTCAACACCACCCGGTTCCTCATGTCGCTGGGCGACCTGGTGCTGGGCTGGCTGCTGCTGCGTCAGGCCGAGGTCGCGCTGAACGCCCTGTCCGCCTCGGAGGAGGACAAGGCGTTCTACACGGGCAAGGTCGCGGCGGCCTCGTTCTTCGCGCAGACCGTGCTCCCCCGGCTGGCCGCCGAGCGCCGCGTGCTCGCCGCCACCGGCCAGGACCTCATGGAACTGCCGGAAGAGTCCTTCTGACCGTCGGTGCGGCCGCCGCCCATGTGCCGGCGAGGCGGCCGCACCTCTTCCCGGGCCGGTCAGGTGAACGCGGGAAGCGGTGCGGCGGCCGATGGAGGCACGGGTGCCTTCAGGCCGAAGTGGGGAGCGGCCGGGCCGCGCTGTCCTCGTCGGTGTTGACGGTCTGGAGCAACTCCTCGCGCTCGGGGGTGCTCTCCGGGCGGATGAAGCCGATGATCGTGAAGAGCACCAGCGAGGTGGCCACCGGCGCGGCCGTCGCCACGGCGGTCGAGACGCCGCTCATGCCATAGTTCGTGAGCCAGAAGACGAACAGGCCGGCCGCCCACGAGACCAGCGCCGCCGTCGGGCCCGACCTGCGGAACAACGGCAGCATGCCGAGCAGCAGCGGGATCGAGATCGGGCCTATGAGCCCGGCCACCCACTTGATGACGACCGTGATGATGTCCTTCAGCACCGGGCTGTTCACCTGAGTGGCCACCGCCATCGACAGCGCGATGAAGGCCACCGTGGTGACCCGGGCCGCGACCAGTGCGGCCCTGGTGTTCCAGGCCCGCGCCGCGTGGGACAGCACCGGGATCACGTCGCGGGTGAAGACCGACGCGATCGCGTTGGCGTCGGAGGAGGCCATCGCCATCGTGTGCGAGAAGAAGCCCGCGATCACCAGGCCGAGCAGGCCGTGCGGGATGAGCTGGGTGGTCAGCAGCGCGTACGAGTCGCTCGCGTCGGGCTTGGTCGCCTGGACCAGCAGCGGCGCGGCCCACATCGGGAAGAACAGCAGCAGCGGCCAGATCGCCCACAGCACGGCCGACAGCCGGGCGCCGCGCGCCGCCTCCGCCGCGCTCGGCGCGGCCATGTAGCGCTGGGCCTGGTTCCACATGCCGCCGTTGTATTCGAACGTCTTGATGAACAGGAACGCGAGCAGGAACGTCACGGTGAAGGGCCCGTTGAGCGGCTGGGCGTGCCCCTCCGGCAGGCGATCCCACATCCCGCCGATGGCGCCGATGCCGCCGAGCTTGGCGAGGACGGCGACCAGCATGACGACGCCGGCGAGGAGCTGGATGACGAACTGCCCGAAGTCGGTGAGCGCGTCGGCCCACAGGCCGCCGACCGTGCAGTAGATCGCGGTGACGACGCCGGTGATCAGGATGCCCCGGTTGAGCGACAGGCCGGTGAACGTCGACAGCAGCGTGGCGATCGCGGCCCACTTCGCGCCGACGTCCACGATCTTCAGCAGGCCGCCCGACCAGGCGAGCGCCTGCTGGGTCGGCACGTTGTAGCGCTTGGCGAGGAACTCCAGCGGCGAGCTGACCCTGAGCTTCGACCGGATCCGGTTCAGTCTCGGGGCGAACAGCACCGAGCCGATCGCGATGCCGATCGCGATCGGGAAGGCCCAGGTGACGTACGAGGTGGCGCCGTAGAGGTAGGCGATTCCGGCATACCCGGTGAACATGACGGCGCTGTAGCCGGACATGTGGTGCGAGATGCCGGCCAGCCACCAGGGCATCTTGCCCCCGGCGGTGAAGAAGTCACTGATGTTGCCGATACGCCGGTGCGAGTAGACGCCGATCGCCACCATGACGACGAAATAGGCGCCCAGAACGTACCAGTCCAATGGGTTCACGCGCGTCGTACCTCCGGGTGAACAGCGGCACCCGGACCGACAACCGCCTGGCCTCGTTACGATGCGCCCGCCTCCCGCCCCGCGTCAATGGCGGGTACGCAGGTCACGGGCGTACGGGAGAAGGGACAGACATCGTGACACAGGTCACAGACCGTTCACGTTTCTGAACGAACTTCGCGTATCTGAATCGTTATCAGGAACGGCCTTGATCTCGCACAGGGTGGCGGGTGAAAGTGTGCGGCGAAATGAGATTCCAGCAAGCGGCACAGAACGGACCCGTCACCGCCTGGCATCGGTGATCGTCCAGCAGGTCAGACGGCCGCGACCACGGCGGAGCGGCGTTCGAGGGCGGCCGAGAGGACGGCGAGCACGAGCGCGGAGGCGGTGAGGAGGGCGCCCACCCAGTTGGGCGCGGTGTAGCCCAGGCCCGCCGCGATGACGAGGCCGCCGAGCCAGGCGCTCAGGGCGTTGCCGAGGTTGAAGGCGCCGATGTTGACCGCCGAGGCCAGCGTCGGCGCGCCGTGGGCCAGATCGAGCACGCGCTTCTGCAGCGGCGGCACGGTGGCGAAGCCGAGCGCCCCGACGAGGGCGACGGTCACCGCGGCGAGGATCTTGCTGTGCGCGGTCAGCGTGAAGGCGGCGAGGACGATCGCGAGGCCGCCCAGCGAGACGTACAGCATCGGCATCAGCGCACGGTCGGCGAACCGTCCCCCGACGAGGTTGCCGGCGACCATGCCGAGGCCGAACAGGACCAGCAGCCAGGTCACCGCCCCTTCGGGGTAGCCCGTGACCCGGATCATCATCGGCGCGATGTAGGTGATGGCCGCGAAGACGCCGCCGAACCCGAGCACGGTCATGCCCATCGCGAGCAGCACCTGGACGTCGCGGAGCGCCGCCACCTCATGGCGCAGGCGTACGCCCTCGGGGCGCGGCACCTCGGGCACGAGCGCGGCGACACCGAGCAAGCCGACGACACCGAGCCCGGCGACGATCGCGAAGGTGGTCCGCCAGCCGGCGACCTGGCCGACCAGGGTGCCCAGGGGTACGCCGACGACGTTGGCCACAGTCAGCCCGGTGAACATCAGGGCGATCGCGCCGGCCTTCCGGTGCGGGGCGACCAGTTCGGCCGCGACGACGGAGCCGATGCCGAAGAACGCGCCGTGCGCGAGCGAGGCGATCACGCGGCCTGCCAGCATCACCCCGAAGTTCGGCGCAAGGGCCGAGAGCAGGTTTCCGGCGATGAACAGCGCCATGAGCAGCATCAGCATGCGCTTGCGGGACATCGCGGTGCCCAGCACGGTCATCAGCGGAGCGCCGACGACGACACCCAGGGCGTACCCCGTGACGAGCAGGCCGGCGGTCGGGATCGAGACCGCGAGCTCGGACGCCACCTGCGGAAGCAACCCCGTGATCACGAACTCGGTGGTCCCGATCCCGAAGGCCCCGATGGCGAGGGCCAGGAGTGCGAGAGGCATGAGCGTCCCCCAACGATTGCATGAGCAATTAACAGGCGCAAACAATAGTTGCAGGCGCGGGATAGTTGCAAGCGCGGGCTATTTCGGGAGTGGAGTATCCTCGACTGCGTCACCTGGAACGGAGGGAGAGCCGATGACGGCCACGGATCCCGCCCTCACCGCGCTCGCGCAGGGCTGGCGCGCCCTCTCCCTGTTGCACGAGAAGATCGAGGCGCACATCGAGCGCGCCCTGCAGACCAAGCACGGCCTGAGCGTGCGGGAATACTCCCTGCTTGAGACGCTCAGCCGGCAGCACGACGGCCCCGGCGGCCACCTGCAGATGAAGCAGGTCGCCGACGCCGTGGTGCTCAGCCAGAGCGCGACGACGCGCCTGGTGACCCGGCTCGAAGAGCGGGGACTGCTCACCCGCTATCTGTGCCCCACCGACCGCCGCGGGATCTACACCGACGTCAGCCCCGCGGGCCTGGCGCTGCTCGCCGAGGCCCGTCCCACGAACGACGCCGCCCTGCGGGAGGCACTCGACCAGGCGGCCCGGGACCCCCAGCTCGCCCCTCTGGTCGAAGCGGTCGAATCACTGCACGCGCGGGCGTGACACGACGCGGTCTGACGACCGCCGGGTGCAGACGCCCGAGTCACTGGACGCGCGGGCCTGACCCCGGCCGCGCCCACCGAGGGCGGGCCGGAAACGCGCCCGCGCGGCGCTTAAGGGCGTACTGCACGCCCTCGCGGCCCTACACGTACTGCACGCCCTCGCGCCCCTAGAGCTCGTACTGCACGGCCGCGCGGTCGGCGAGGATCGGCGCGATGCACTCCTTGATCACCGCCAGGTGGACCGGGTGGTCGCGATAGACGATGTAGTCCTCGACGGAGTCGAAGTCGGCGACCACGCCGAAGGAGAAGTTGCCCTGGTTGACGCCCGCGTCGTGGCCGATCTGGTAGGAGCGCAGCTCGGGGATGGCGTCCGGCAGCGTGCTCAGCCGCCTGGCCACCTCGGCCCGCTGTTCCTCGGTGGCGTCCTCGGTCCACTTCAGCAGCACGACGTGGCGGAACATGCACTCCCCCTGGAATGAGACGCACGCGGCCGGGCGGCCGCGCTCTTCACGGCGCTCATCCTCTCATCATCGGTGACGCGGGCGCGGACGCGGTGGGTGTCGGGGGCCGGCCGGGCGCGCCGCCCGGGCGCAGAAGGGCGAGCCCGGCCCCACCATGGCCGACATGACCCGCAAGATCACCGAAGCGCTCGACACCGCCCGACGGCAGCTCCCTGGGTCCCGTCCGGACCCCGGGACGCGGCGACGACCAGCCCGGCCCGACCGCAAGGGCCCGGCGCTCTCCTCCACCGGCGCCCGCGCGCCGTCCGGATCCGGGGCGACGCGCTCGCCCTCCGAGGCCGTGGTCACCCGTGACCCGGCGGCCAGCCCACCACCGTCCTGCCAGGCCACGGGGACGATCCGGCGCTCGATCTCCGGGAGGACACGGTTCGCGGTGGTGTCCTGCCGGTCACGCGGTATGAGGATCACACCCGAACAGCAGGAATCCGAGCGTGCGCCTCACTGGTCCGGATCCTGCATCCGACTTGAGTGGTCTCCGCTCAGCTCCAGGCGAGCATGCGGAGGGGGTCCTCCAGCATGGCGCCGACGTCGCGCAGCACGTACGAACCGAGCTCGCCGTCGACCACGCGGTGGTCGAACGACAGCGCCAGCGTGGTGACCTTGCGGACCGCGAGCTGCCCGTCGACCACCCAGGGCATGTCCCTGATCTGGCCGATGGCGAGGATCGCCACCTCTCCCGGGTTGAGGATCGGCGTGCCGGCGTCGACGCCGAAGACACCGACGTTGGTGATCGTGATCGTGCCGCCGCTCAGCTCGGCGGGCCGGCACTTGCCGGCCCGCGCCCGCTCGGTGAGCTCGCCCAGCGCCCGGGCGAGCTCGGGCAGCGACATCGCGTCGGCGTCCTTGACGTTCGGCACGATCAGCCCGCGATCGGTGGCGGCGGCGATGCCGAGGTTCACGTAGTGCTTGACCACGATCTCCTCGCCGGTCCACGTGGCGTTGACCATGGGGTGCCGCTTCACCGCGGTGATCAGAGCCTTCGCCACCAGGAGCAGTGGCGAGACCTTGACCTCGGCGAACTCGGGCAGCGTACGCAGCCGCCGGACCGCCTCCATCGTCTCGGTCACGTCGACCTGCAGCCACTCGGTCACGTGCGGGGCCGAGAACGCGCTGGCCACCATGGCCTGCGCGGTCGCCTTCCTGACCCCCCTGACCGGGATGCGCTCCTCCCGGACTCCCGCCTCGCGCCGTACGGCGGTCGCGGCGGGGGCGGGCGCCGCCACGGCGGCCTCCACGTCGGCGCGGGTGATCGACCCCTGGGGGCCGGTGCCCGTGAGGGTCGCCAGGTCGACGCCGAGGTCCTTGGCGAGCTTGCGTACCGGCGGCTTGGCCAGGACGCGCGCCCGCGCGGACGTCGCGGATCCGTTGCCCTGTGCTCCAACGGCGCCTGCCGCCGCGATGGCCGGAGCGACGGGAGCGGCGGCGACGGGGGCGACCGGCGGGGCGGACACGGCGGACGGCGGAACGGACACGGCCGCCGGCGGAACGGATACAGCGGGCGCGGCCTGCTTGCGGGGGCGGCGGCGGGTGGCGCTCGTCTTGACGCCGTACCCGACCAGCACCGGCTGGCGCTCCTCCTTGGCCGGGGCGGCCTCCGGAGCGGCGTTCCGCACGCCCGGCACCATGTCGTCCGCCAGTGCCTCCCGACCGGCGGCGGAGGCGTCGCCGGCCTCGCCGTCCTCGATCGAGATGATCGGGGTGCCGACGTCCACGGTCTGGCCCTCGCCGACCATCAGGCCGGAGACGGTGCCCTCGTACGGGCACGGCAGCTCGACGACGGCCTTGGCCGTCTCGATCTCGACGATCGTCTGGTTGATCTTCACCGAGTCGCCCGGGGCGACGTGCCACTTGACGATCTCGGCCTCGGTCAGCCCCTCACCCACGTCGGGGAGCCTGAACTCACGGAGCATGAGAAGTGCCTCCCCCCTCAGTAGGCGAACGTGCGGTCGACGGCGTCGAGCACGCGGTCCAGGTCGGGCAGGTAGTGGTCCTCCAGCCGCGACGGCGGGTAGGGCGTGGAGAACCCGCCGACCCGCAGCACCGGCGCCTCCAGGCTGTAGAAGCAGCGCTCGGTGATGCGCGCCGCCAGCTCGGCCCCGTAGCCGGTGAAGACGGGGGCCTCGTGGGCGACCACGCACCGTCCGGTCCGCGTGACCGACTCGGTCAGGACGTCCACGTCGAGGGGGTTGAGCGAGCGCAGGTCGATGACCTCGATGCTCCGCCCGTCCTCCTCCGCCGCCGCGGCGGCCTCCAGGCAGGTCTTCACCATCGGCCCGTACGCGATCAGCGTGACGTCGCTGCCCTGCCGTACGGTGCGGGCGCGGTCGAGCGGCAGGCCGGGAGCGGCGAGGTCGACGTCGGCCTTGTCCCAATAACGACGCTTGGGCTCGAAGAAGATGATCGGGTCGTCGCAGCGGACGGCGTCCTGGATCATCGTGTACGCGTCCACCGGGTTGGAGCACGCGACCACCCGCAGGCCCGCGGTGTGGGTGAAGTACGCCTCGGGCGACTCCGAGTGGTGCTCGACGGCCCCGATGCCGCCACCGCAGGGGATGCGTACGACGACCGGCAGCTTGAGCGTGCCGAGCGACCGCAGCGGCATCTTGGCGAGCTGCGTGATGATCTGGTCGGCGGCCGGGAACACGAACCCGTCGAACTGGATCTCGCAGACCGGACGGTAGCCGCGCAGGGCCAGGCCGATCGCCGTCCCGATGATGCCCGACTCGGCGAGCGGCGTGTCGATCACGCGGTCTTCGCCGAAGTCCTTCTGCAGGCCGTCGGTGACGCGGAAGACACCGCCGAGCTTGCCGACGTCCTCTCCCATCACGAGCACCTTGGGGTCGTCCTCCATCGAGCGGCGGAGGCCCTCGTTCAACGCCTTGGCGAGAGTCAGTGTGGTCATCGTTCGAACCCCGCCAGGTAGGTCAGATACTGCTCGCGTTCCTCGTCGAGGAGTGAGTGGGCACCGGCGTACACGTGATCAAAGATAGCCCTGGGGGGTGGGTCGGGCAGCGCGAGGCACCGGCTTCGCACGTCTTTGCCGAGCGCGTCGGCCTCGGCGTCGATCTTCTCGAAGAACTCCTGGTCGGCGAGCCGGTTCTTGAAGAGGTACGCCTTGACCCGCTCGATGGGGTCCTTCAGCTTCCACGCCTCAAGTTCGTCGGCGAGGCGGTAGCGGGTGGGGTCGTCGGAGGTCGTGTGCGCGCCCATCCGGTAGGTGAACGCCTCGATCATCGTCGGTCCCTGCCCCTCGCGGGCGTTCTGGAGCGCCCGGCGGGTCACGGCGAGGCAGGCGAACACGTCGTTGCCGTCGACCCGGATGCCGGGGAAGCCGAAGCCGGACGCCCTCTTGTAGAGCGGGATCTTCGTCTGCTTCTCCAGCGGCTCGGAGATGGCCCACTGGTTGTTCTGGCAGAAGAACACGACGGGGGCGTTGAACACCGAGGCCCAGATGAACGACTCGTTCACGTCGCCCTGGGAGGTCGCGCCGTCGCCGAAGTAGACGATCGTGGCCGCCTCGGCGCCGTCGCGCTGGATGCCCATGGCGTAGCCGACCGCGTGCAGGGCCTGGGAGCCGATGACGATCGTGTAGAGGTGGAAGTTGTGCTCCGCCGGGTCCCACCCGCCGTTGCTCACGCCGCGGAAGAGGCCGAGCAGCTTGACCGGGTCGACGTCGCGGCACCAGGCCACGCCGTGCTCCCGATAGGTGGGGAAGGCCATGTCGGCGTCGGTGAGCGCCCGGCCCGAGCCGATCTGGGCCGCCTCCTGGCCGAGCAGGGAGGCCCAGATGCCGAGCTCGCCCTGCCGCTGGAGCGCGACGGCCTCCAGGTCGATGCGGCGGACGAGGACCAGGTCACGGTAGAGGGAGCGGACCTCCTCCGCGGTCAGGTCGATTTCGTAGTCGGGATGCTCGACCCGCTCCCCTTCGGGGGTGAGCAGTTGGACGAGCTCCGGAGGTGCGTCTGCACCACGAGGGGCGTCGGCTGTCACGTGCCACTCCTGTGCGTGTCGGGCCCCCGCGGGTGGGGTCACCCCCGCGACGGCCGGGTCGTCGGGCGTACGGCCGTTGGGGTGGACGACCGGGCGCATATGTGGACATCGTGGCAGAACTCACACCCCTAAGCGCAAGTCCCCGCCCGCCCGTCCACACTTCTCCGATTCCCGGATGGTGAGACGCCACACCCCGGGATCTCTTCCTACGAGCGGTGAACCACGCGTCCTCCCAGCAGGGTCAGCCACGCGTTCACGCCCGCGAGGTCAGCCACGCCGACGCGGTCGAGATCGTGGTCCAAGACGACGACGTCGGCCAGCTTTCCCGGCGTCAGGGAACCGATGCGGTCTTCCATCCGCAGCGCGTACGCCGCGTCGGCGGTGTGGGCGCGCAGCGCCTCGTCCAGCGTGACGGCCTGGTCGGCGCCGATGGGGTCGCCCTCGCGGGTGCGCCGCCGTACGGCGTTGGCCACGGTCTCCATCGGCCGCAGCGAGGAGACGAACGAGTCGCTCGACAGCACCGGGCGGAGCCCGCCGTCGATCTCCTCGCGCATCGGCTGGAGCCGATGGGCGCGGCGCTCCCCCAGCCGCCGTACGAAGTCCCTCCCGCTGTCGTGCAGGAAGTTCGGCTGGTTGACCGGGATGACGCCGAGCGCGGCGAATTCCCGCACCTGCCCGGGCGTGGGGTGGCCGCAGTGCTCGATGCGCGGCCGTGCGTCGTCTCCCGACACGGCCACCGCGGCCTTGATCGCGTCGAGCGTGTAGGCCATCGCGAGATCGCCCTGGGTGTGCACGCCGACCTGCCAGCCCGCGGCGGCCGCCCGGCGGACGAGGTCGGTGAGCCGCTCGGGCCGGTGATATGTGGAGCCGGTGAACTGGCCGCCCTCGCCGTACGGTTCGCTGAACAGGGCGGTGCCGCCGAGCAGCGTGCCGTCGCAGTAGAACTTCATCGCGCCCAGGCGCAGCATGTCGTCGCCGAAGGGACCCGCCAGGCCGAGGGTGGTCAGGTCGTCCAGCATGTGCGACAGCGGCATGCAGACCGTGCGCACCGGCAGGGTGCCGGCGGCGTGCGCGGCTCGGTAGATCGTCAGCTCCCGGCGGGACACCTGGGGGTCGCACACCGTCGTGAGCCCCGCCGACAGGTACGCCTCACCGGCGGCGGCGAGCCACGACAGCAGCTGCTCCGCCGGGAGATCGGTGTGGAAGTTGGGGCCGTGGCAGCCGATGTCCACCGCGGTCGGCAGCAGCAGCTCCATCGCGGAGTCCAGCACCATCCCGGTGAGCCGACCGCCCTCGTCGCGCAGGAAGGCGCCGCCGGCCGGGTCGGGCACATCCGCGGTGATCCCGCGCCATGCCAGCGCGGCGGAGTTGACCACGGCATGGTGACCGGAGACGTGGTAGACGATCACCGGGTGCTCGGTCGTCGCCTCGTCCAGGTCCCACCGCGACGGCCGGCCGCCGGGGAACTTGGCGTCGTCCATGCCGAACGCCCTGATCCACTGGCCCGGTGGCGTACGCCGCGCCTGCTCGGCGATCACCGCCACGAGGTCGGCGGCGCTCGCCACGTCCGGGTAACGCGCGTCGGCGGACGCCAGGGACTCGGCCGTGGACAACAAGTGGTTGTGCGGGTCGATGAACCCCGGCAGCACCGTGCGGCCCCCGGCGTCGATCACCTCCGCACCGGGTCCCGCCGCCCCCGTCACCTCGGCGTGCCGGCCGACGGCGAGGACGCGGCCGTCGCGCACGGCGAGCGCCTCACATCGGGGGATACCGGGGTCCATAGTGCGGACCCTGGCGTTGGTGATGACGATCGCAGACAAGAACTCCTCCAACCGATGGATCACTGAGAGACGGCGGGCGTGCCGGAGACGGCCGGGGCGTCGCGGTGCCGCGGTGCGGCGGCCAGGCAGACCACGCTGAGCACGCACATCCCGATCAGCAGCCCGATGGCGGGCGCGGGCCCGCCGCCGCCGGCCTTCACCAGGGCGGTCGCCGCCAGAGGCGAAAGCCCGCCGAAGATCGCCCCGGCCACCTGGTAGGCCAGCGACATGCCCGTGTAGCGCACGTCCGGGGAGAACATCTCGGCGAGCAGCGTGGCCATCGGCCCGTATGTCGCGGACATGGCCAGCCGCATGAGGCCGAGCATCAGGAAGATGAGGACCGTGTCGCGGGTCCCCATGACGGTGAACTGCGGGACCGCGAGCAGGGCCACGGCGACCAGCCCGGCGATGACGACCCGCCGCCCGCCGACCCGGTCTCCGAGCCACGAGATGGCGAGCGTGGCGACGAGTTCGACGAACGCGGCGAAGCTGAGCCCGTTGAGCACCACCTGCTCCTCGACTCCGACGTCCGCGCCGGTCGCGTACGCGAGCAGGAAGGTCGTCGCGATGTAGTAGCCGCCGATGGCCACCGGGAGCGCCCCGATGCCGAACAGCACGGGCCGCCACGACGAGCGCAGCACGGCCCTGATCGGCAGCTCCGCGGCGGCCGCGGGGGCGCTCGCGCGCCGCTGCTTGACCTGTTCGAATACCGGCGACTCCTCGACCCGCAGCCGGATGAACATGCCGACGAGCACCAGGACCGCCGAGACGAGGAACGGCACCCGCCAGGCCCAGCCGCGCAGGGCCGCGTCGCCGAACGAGGTCATCACGCTGAACGCCCCGGTCGCGAGCAGGGCGCCCGCGGAGTTGCCGAGCTGGGCGAACGAGCCGTAGAAGGTCTTCTTCCCCTCCGGGGCGTGCTCGACCGCCATCAGCGCGGCCCCGCCCCATTCACCTCCCACGGCGAGGCCCTGGACGAACCGCAGCAGCACCAGCAGCGCGGGCGCCGCCGCTCCGGCGGAGGCGTAGGTGGGCAGCAGCCCGACGGCGAAGGTCGCCACGCCCATCATCAGCAGCGTGACGACCAGGGCCGACTTGCGGCCCAGCCGGTCGCCGAAGTGACCGAACACCACGCCGCCCAAGGGACGTGCGAAGAACCCGACGGCGTACGTCGCGAACGCCGCCATGACGCCGACCAGCGGATCGGTGGACGCCGGGAAGAAGACGTCCCCGAAGACGAGGGCCGCGGCCGTCGCGTAGACGTAGAAGTCGTACCACTCGATCGTGGTTCCGATGAAGGCCGCGTACGCGGCCCGGCGGGGGGTTCGTCGGTCCATGAGGTCCTCCGTGGGTTGGGGGTTGGACAGACCGTACGATCAGGCCAAACAGGAGCAATGTGGGCGATTTGCACTATCGTCGGGGCTTTCTCGGGCGAAGTGCACAGGAGACGTCATGCCGCTCACCGTCGCCGACGTGCTGACCATGCCGATGCTGGAGATCCGCCTGATCGCGGGCCACAGCGGACAGGGCAACCACGTCAGGTGGGCCCATGCGACCGAGCTGGCCGATCCCGTGCCCTGGCTGCGCGGCGGCGAGCTGGTCATGACGGTCGGGCTCGGGCTGCCCGCGTCCGCGCGGGAACGCGGCGAGTACGTCGAGCGGCTGAGCCGGGCGGGCTGCGCCGCCCTTGCCTTCGCGCTGGACGAGCACCTGGCCGAGATTCCCCGCGAGATCGTCGAGGCGGCGGACCGGCTCGGGCTGCCCCTGCTGGAGATCACCGGCAGGACGCCGTTCATCGCGGTGGCGGAGGCCGTGGCCCGCTGGCACGCCGACGAACGGGTCCGCGGCGAGCGGCGGGCCGCGGCGGCGCAGGAGGCGATGGCCCGGGCCGCGCTGCGGCACGGCTCGCTCGGCATCCTCCGCGCGCTCGCCGAACACACCGGCTGCGAGACGCTCCTGCTCGATCCCCGGGGGCGGCCCCGCGTGTCCCATCCCGAGGGAGTCCGGCCGTGGCATGCGGAGGCGGCGGAGGCGGTCGGTCAGCTCACCGGCCCCCGCGGCTCGATGATGATCGACCGGGGCGACCGGGTGCTCCAGGTGCAGAGCCTCGGCTTCACCGGGCCGCCCCGCGGCTGGCTCGCCCTCCACGGCGCGTCGACCGAGTGGCACACCAGGATCCTGGCCAACCAGGCGGCGAGCCTGCTGGCGATCGAGCTGGTGGGGCTGCACCAGGCCCGTGCCCGGGCGCACGCCCAGCGCGCCGCCGTGCTGAGCGCCGTCCTCGACGGCATGGCCGGCGCCGCCGATGATCGCGCCGCGGGCGGCGGGGCGGCACCGCTATTCACGACCGGCCGGCTCGCCGAGATCTGCCCCATGCCACCCCCGCCGTACGAGGTGATCGTGGCCGTGGCCCGGGGCGAGGCGCCGCCGCTGGCCGATCCCGCGCTGGACGCGCTGAGCGACGTCATGGGGGACCCGGCCGCCGAGGAGACGGTGTTCGTCTGCCCGCGCGCCGGCGGGCTGCTCCTGGTGGTGCCACAGACCGAGCCTCGGCTCGGCCCCGCCCTGGTCGAACGGCTGAGCGCGCTCACCGGCCTGGACATCTGCGCGGGCGCGTGCGGCGCACGGGACATCAGCGAGATCGCCTCCGCCGTACGGCACGCGACGGCTCTCGCCGGCGGCCCGGGATACACGCACGTCGACGACCTCGAGCCGTGGGCGCTGCTGCGCGACGCCCTGGACCCCGAAGGAGCGGCCCGCTTCGCCGACGTGGTGCTCAAGCCGCTGCGGGAGCACGACCGGCGGCACGGCGGCGCTCTGGCCTCCTCCGTCAGAACCTTCCTCGACTGTGGCGCCAACGTCGAGGTCGCGGCACGACGCCTCGGCGTGCACCGCAACACCATGCGGGCCCGCCTGCGGACGGCCGAGCGCGTCTGCGGGCGCGACCTCGGCAAGGCGCGCGACCGCCTGGAGTTGTGGCTCGCCCTGTCTCTGGACGAATTCGTCCCGCCGGGCCGCAGGAGCTGAGCCGGCCCCTTCAACCCGCCGGAGCCGAGCCGGCGCGGCACCACGCCCGCCCCGGTCCGCCGCGAGGCGGGGCGTCCCGGCCCGTCGGGGGCGAGCCGGCGGCGCGGCACTAGGCTTGACCCCAAACGGACCCCCGAACGGGCGGATTTCCCCGAATCGGCGGGCCTCACTCGAATTGGAGGAACATCGTGGCGCGCGTCATCGTCGACGTCATGCTCAAGCCGGAGATCCTCGACCCGCAGGGCCAGGCGATCGCGCGGGCGCTGCCGCGACTCGGCTTCTCCGGGGTCTCCGGAGTGCGTCAGGGCAAGCGGTTCGAGCTGGAGCTGGACGGCCCGGCCGACGAGGCCGCGCTTTCGGACGTCCGCAAGATGGCCGAAACCCTGCTCGCCAACACGGTGATCGAGGACTTCACCATCCGCGTCGAAGGGTGAAGTGACACATTTCACATCGCTATTCCGGCGGCGTGTCCACCCCTAATCAGGCATCGGTCCGTCTCGAAGCCACCTATCCGGTGCGCGCTGAATAACGGGGACGTGATTTTGCGGTTAGCCCTGATTCATCGGGGAAGCCTCTCTTGGTGACCTTCGACACCGGGGAGGGGTCCGGTGGACATTGAGTTCTCTCTGGCGATGCCACGGGATGCGATCGGCATCCCGATGGTTCGCCGGGTGGTAGGAGACGCGCTGCGGTCTCTCGGGGTGACCGAGGAGTGCGTTTCCGACATACTCCTGGCCACGTCCGAGGCGTGCGCCAACGCGGTGCGGCACGGTGGTCCCGCCAACCGCTACGAGGTCATGGCCACCATCGGCAACGGCCGCTGCGAGTTGCGCGTCGCGGACGAGGGCGAGGGGCTGCACATGATCCCCCGCCAATATCCGCCGGCGGAGACCGAGAACGGCCGGGGCATCCTGATCATGCGTGCCGTCGTGGACGATCTCTCGTTCGACATCACGCCCGGGCGCGGCACGATCGTGCGCCTGTGCAAGGAACTCGACTGGGACGAGGACGCCATCGCCCACCACCTCACCCTCGACTGCCACTTCGCCGGGGTCTGAGAATCACGGCTCCGCACCACGCCGGGCCCGGGCCCGGCGTGACGTGTGATCGGAAGCAGGACTCCGCGCGCGGAGCCGATTTGGCGGCTCCGATACCCTGAGGTGTACCGCCACAGACCGCCGTCCGGCCCGATGACGGTGGCGTCCGCCCTGGCGGGAACCCTTGGAGGGAAAACTGTCATGAGCGCTGCCCGGGTGGGCGTCGTCACCTTCCCCGGAACACTCGACGACCAGGACGCCGCGCGAGCCGTACGGCTGGCCGGAGCGGAGGCGGTGCCCCTGTGGCACGCCGATCACGACCTCAAGGGAGTCGACGCCGTCTTCCTGCCCGGAGGGTTCTCCTACGGCGACTATCTTCGCTGCGGGGCGATCTCCCGGTTCTCCCCTCTCATGACCGAGCTGATCCCGGCCGCCCAGGCCGGGCTGCCCGTGCTCGGCACCTGCAACGGCTTCCAGATCCTCTGCGAGGCGCACCTGCTGCCGGGCGCGCTGACCCGCAACGAGGGTCTCCACTACATCTGCCGCGACCAGCTCATCCGCGTGGAGAACACGCGTACGGCATGGACGGCGGACTTCGCCGAAGGCCAGGAGATCGTGCTGCCGATCAAGCACGGCGAGGGCCGTTATGTGGCCGACGCGGAGACGCTGGCGGCGCTGGAGAGCGAGGGCCGGGTGGTCTTCCGCTACGCGGGCGGCAACCCGAACGGTTCGCTCAACGACATCGCCGGGATCACCAATGAGGCCGGGAACATCGTCGGCCTCATGCCCCACCCCGAGCACGCGGTCGAGGAGCTGACCGGCGCGCCGAGCGTCGACGGCCGCGGCTTCTTCACTTCGATCCTGAAGAGACTGGTGAACGCGTAAATGCTCGACAGTGTGAGCCGTGCGCTGGAGACGCCGGACGAGCGCCAGCCGTACGCCGAGCTGGGCATGAAGGAGGACGAGTACCAGCGCGTACGCGACATCCTCGGCCGCCGTCCGACCAGCTCCGAGCTGGCGATCTACTCGGTCATGTGGAGCGAGCACTGCTCCTACAAGTCGTCCAAGGTGCACCTGCGGCAGTTCGGCACCAAGGCGCCCAAGTCGGAGGCCCTGCTCGTCGGCATGGGCGAGAACGCCGGCGTGGTCGACATCGGCGACGGCTGGGCCGCCACCTTCAAGATCGAGTCGCACAACCACCCGTCGTACGTCGAGCCGCACCAGGGCGCCGCGACCGGCGTCGGCGGCATCGTGCGCGACATCATGTCGATGGGCGCCCGGCCGATCGCGGTCATGGACTCGCTGCGCTTCGGCGGGGCCGACCAGCCCGACACGCGCCGCGTGCTGCCGGGCGTGGTCGAGGGCATCAGCCACTACGGCAACTGCCTCGGCCTGCCCAACATCGGCGGCGAGGTCGTCTTCGACCCCTGCTACATCGGCAACCCGCTGGTCAACGCCCTGTGCGTCGGCCTGCTGCGCAAGGACCAGATCAAGCTGGCCACCGCGCCGGGCCCCGGCAACAAGGTCGTGCTGTTCGGCGCCAGGACCGGCGCGGACGGCATCGGCGGCGCGTCGGTGCTGGCGTCGGCCACCTTCGAGGACGAGTCGCAGGCCAAGCGGCCCGCCGTGCAGGTCGGCGACCCGTTCATGGAGAAGCTGCTGATCGAGTGCTGCCTTGAGCTCTACCAGGCGGACGTGGTCGTCGGCATCCAGGACCTCGGCGCGGCCGGGGTGTCCTGCGCCACGACAGAGCTGGCCGCCAAGGGCACCGGCGGCATGGAGGTGAACCTCAACCTCGTCCCGCTGCGCGACCCCACGCTGCGGCCCGAGGAGATCCTCATGAGCGAGTCGCAGGAGCGCATGATGGCGGTCGTCACGCCCGACGACATCCCGGCCTTCATGGCGATCTGCGACAAGTGGGACGTGCCGGCGACCGTGATCGGCGAGGTCACCGACACCGGCAGGCTCGTCATGACGTGGGACGGCGAGGTCATCGTCGACATCCCGCCGGGCACGGCCGCCGACGAGGGCCCGGTCTACGAGCGCCCGTTCCACGAGCCCGCCGGGCAGGCGGCGCTCAACGCCGACGGCCCGGAGCGCCTGCCGAGGCCCGAGGACCTGCGGGAGACCCTGCTCACCCTGCTCGGCTCGCCCAACCTCGGGTCGAAGGAGTGGGTTACCTCCCAGTACGACCGGTATGTCCGGGGCAACACGGTCCTGGCCCAGCCCGCCGACGCCGGGATGCTGCGCATCTCCGAGGTCATGCCGGGCGCCCAGGAGACCACGCGGGGCATCGCGCTCGCGACCGACGGCAACGGCCGCTACGCCAAGCTCGATCCGTACACGGGGGCCCAGCTCGCGCTGGCCGAGGCGTACCGCAACGTGGCGGTGACCGGCGCGAAGCCGCTCGCCGTCACCAACTGCCTCAACTTCGGCTCGCCGGAGGACCCCGAGGTCATGTGGCAGTTCTCCGAGGCCGTACGCGGGCTCGCGGACGCCTGCCGGACCCTGGGCGTGCCGGTGACCGGCGGCAACGTGTCGTTCTACAACCAGACGGGCTCCACCGCGATCAACCCGACGCCGGTGGTCGGCGTGCTCGGCGTGATCGACGACGTGGCCCAGCGGGTCAGGCAGGGCTTCACCGCTCCGGACCTGCGGGTGCTCCTGCTGGGCGAGACCCGCGAGGAGTTCGGCGGCTCCGAATGGGCGCACGTCGCCCACGGGCACCTGGGCGGCCTCCCGCCGCAGGCGGACCTGGAGGCCGAGCGCGGCCTGGCCGCGGTGCTGACCGAGGCGGCGGCGCGCGGGCTGCTCGAAGGCTCGCACGACCTGTCCGACGGCGGTCTCGCCGTCGCCCTGGCGGAGTCGTGCCTGGCCCAGGGCGTCGGCTGCACGGTGACCCTGCCAGGCGAGGACGCCTTCGTCGAGCTGTTCAGCGAGTCGGCCGCGCGGGCGCTGGTGTGCGTGCGGCCCGAGGCGTTCGACGCCTTCGCCGACCTGTGCGCCCGCTACGAGGTTCCCTGCTCCGGACTCGGCGTCACCGGCGGTTCCGCGCTCACGGTCGAGGGCGTCCTCGAGGTCCCGGTCGAGGAGCTTCGCGGGGTGCACGCGTCCGCGCTCCCGCGCGTCTTCGGCTGATCTCGATCGAGTGAAAGGGCCCTTCCGGACGGATAGTCGTCCGGAAGGGCCTTCGCCTGTCACGGTCGTCGCCGACGCGTGCCGAGCCGTGCCGACGGGAGTACGGCGGATCTCCGGGCGCCTCCGCGTCGCAGGTGCTGGCCCCGGTCGCGGCCTCGCTGCCGCCGGGTTCGCGTGTCGTCGTCCCCCGACATCGAGCAGACGTCGAACCTGTTCCCCTGGCTCGCGCACGATCTCGACGTACGTACGGTGCCGCCCGCGGACCTGCCCGGAGCGATCGACGAGCGCACGGACGCGGTCGTCTTCAGCCTGGCCGAACCCTCCGGCGCACCCCGGCCCGGTGGTCACGGCGCCGGCGCAGGGCGCCGCCGACACGGCGGGAGGGGTGGCCGGGAGGGCGGGCGCTAACCCTAGTGACCGTTGACGTGGCAGGTGGCGGTCATCGTCTTGGACGGGTCGCTCTCGGAGGTGGCCGTGAGCTTCACCGTGGCGTGACGGCTGCCGCCCGCGGACTGCTGGGCGAAGACGGTGACGGTCTCCTTGCCGCCGAAGTCGACGGCCGCGAGGGCGTTGGGCGTGATCGTGGTCCAGCCGTTCCCTTCGACCTCGGCCTTCAGCCGGTAGACGTCGCTGTTCAGGTAGGCGCTGACGTCCTCGGGGTGCTGACCCTGAGCGGAGGCGGCCTTGCCGGTGTTGAACAGCGGGAAGCTGCACATCGACACGCCCTTCTCGGCGCCGGGGACGCCGGCGCCCGGCAGCAGCTTCACGCCCCGCTTCTGCGGGCCCGCGCCGTCGAGGGACTTGATCGCCACCGTGTACGACAGGATTCCCTTGGCGTCGCGCTGCACGTCGGTGATGTAGAAGTGCAGGCGGTTGGCCTCGTCGACGTACTCGTACTGGCTGCCCGAGTCGGTGCCGGCGTGGAAGAGGGCGTCGGCGAGCTGCCGATAGTCGCCGATCGTGATCGGGACCTCGGTGCCGTCGGGCAGCACGTAGTCGGTCATGTCGATGTCCTGCGGGTTGGCGTCGATCACCCACTCGAACGGCGCCCGGTCCTGGTTCTTGGTCTTGGCCAGGAGCACGCCGGAGTCGGGGGTGAAGGAGTCGCTGCCCATCCGGTCGACGACCTCGACGGTGTAGTTGTCGTAGCCGCCGCCGTCGCAGAGCGGGTCGGTCTGCTGGGTGCACGACCCGGTTGACTTGTCGCCGGTGTCGAAGGAGATGTTGACGCCCGTCAGGTCCTTCTTGCCCGGCTGGACCTCGCGCGCGGTCACCTTGGCGACGACCATGCCGGAGTCGCGCAGCGCCTCACGCGACAGGCGCAGGACGTTCTGCTCGTCCACCATGTTCAGCTTGATCTTGTTGCGCAGCATGTGCTGGGCGCCCATCGATGCGCCCGCCGTCGGCGGGATCAGCCAGCGGCTGTGCGGGCCGCCGGGGCCGTTGAAGCTGCCGCGGCTGAGCATCTCCCAGATGCCGGTGTAGGACCGGACCGGCGGGTTGCCGTACGGGTTGTTGTAGTTGTCCAGCACGCCCAGGATGTGGCTGAACTCGTGGGCGAACACCCCCTGGCCGGAGCTTTCGGCCTGGACGGAGTCGACGCCGATGTTCGCGTTGGGCCAGAACGTCGAGCCGGCGGCCCAGGACGTCCAGTCCACGTAGCGGGTCCGAGACCAGTTGGGCAGGTTCGGGTCGGGCGGGCCGAAGTCGTCGGTGACGTCCTCCTTGGTGGGGAACTTCATCATGCCGAACTCCTGCCAGGTCGACGACTCGTCCTGACCGGCGCTCAGGTAGAAGACGAAGTCGAACCGGCTCGCCACGTCCTGGCCGACGTCGGCGACCCAGGCGGCCTTGCCGTCCGTACGCAGGTTCCTGTTGCAGTTGTCCCCCGCCGGGCACGCGTCGCGCTGGTATTCCATCGCGTACTCGTACGACTTGCCCGGCATGGTGTAGGGGCCGAACGCCGTGAGGTCGACGCCATACCGGCCGCCCGAGTCCTCCATCCAGTACTCGTGCAGGGTGTGGCCCCTGTTGAGCTCGTTGGGGGTGTTGAGGAAGTCCTGGTAGAACTTGGCGACCTGGTCACGGGGGATGTCGTGGGCCTGGGAGCTGGGGTTGCCGAACACGGTCGAGTTCTGCGGCTGGGTGACCACGAACGGCTGGTTGGGGTAGTCGAGCAGCACGAGCGCGCCCTTGAAGGTGCGCGACGAGCCCTTCACGGCGGGGTTCGCCCAGTCGGTGCCCGGGATCTTCTTGTAGTCCGCCCACGTCATGTGGTCGGGGTTCTTCCAGTTCTGCGGGTCGATCGGCGCGACCACGCGCGACGCGCGGCCACGCAGGGCCTGCATCTCGTCCGGCTGGTCGCGCTGCCAGGGCTGGACCTGGGGCCAGTGGTCACGCCGCCAGGGGTGATCGGGGTCTCCGCCGGGGGCCGCGGAGGCGGGTGCCGCCGCCAGCGCGAGCGGGACGAGCGCGATGGCCGCCACTATGCCCGGGAACAGTGTTTTTGAGAGTTTCACGAATTATGACGCTATAGAGACTATTGACGGAGATCATCGGTCACTTGTAAGGAAGACCAGCAGGGCCTTCTCCTACAAATGTCGAAGCGCCCAGGTGGAGGCCGAGTGGTGGATCTGCAGCGAATCGTGGACGACCTCGCGCTTCGCCTCGGAAGACCCCTGCTGCTCGAGGACGGCCGCCAGCGCGTCGTCGCGTACAGCGAGCAGGACGGGCCGATGGACGACGTCCGCCGCCATTCGATCCTCCGCCGCCACACCACCCCCGACGTGCGCGCCTTCCTCCGCGCCGCGGGCATCCACGAGGCGACCAGGCCGCTGCGCACGCCCGGCGCCCCGGAGCTGGGGCTGCTGCCCCGGGTCTGCGTCCCCGTACGGCACGACGGCCTGCCGCTCGGCTTCCTCTGGTTCATCGACACGGCCCCGGCCATGACAGAGCCGGAGATCACGATCGCGGCGGAGGCCGCGCCCGCCCTCGCCCTCACCCTGTTCCACGAGAGCCTGGTCACCGAGCTCGCCTCGCGTCGCGAGCTGGAGGCCGTCACCGGCCTGCTGCTCCGCGAGCCCGACGCCGACAGGCCCCTGATCGAGGCGGGCGCGTTCCCACACAACGCGCCCGTGACCGTGGCGGTCGCCCGGCCCGCATGCGGCGGGACCGACGAGACCCTGCGGCTGACGCTGGAGCGCGGGCTGCTGGTCCTGCGGCGGCGCCTGGCCAGGCACCATCCCCTGCACCTGGTGCGCTTCGACCACGCCGTGCTGCTCACCGCGGGCACCACGGCCTTTCCCGAGGAGATGCACGCGGCCCTCGGCACGCCGGTCCTGGTCGGGGTCGGCTCGCCGCGGCCCTCGCTCTCCCTCGCGGCCGGCTCGTACGAGGAGGCGCTGCACGCCGTCGAGGTCGTCGCGAACGTGCCGGAGTTCGGCCGCTCCGCGGAGTGGGACCGCCTCGGCGTCTACCGCATGCTGTCCGGAGTGCCGCACGGCAACCTCCATCCGGGGGTGGCCAAGATGCTGGGCGAGGCCCAGCACCGGCCGCTGCTGGAGACCCTGGAGATCTACCTCGACCTCGCCGGCAACGCCCAGGCCGTCTCCCGCCGGCTCCGCCTGCACCGTACGTCGCTCTACTACCGCCTCCGCCGCGTCGAGGAACTCGCGGAGACCGACCTCCGGGACGGCGAGGAGCGGCTGAGCCTGCATCTCAGCCTCAAGCTCGCCCGCCTCTCCGGCCGCTACCGCCCGTCCCCCCTCCCCCTGGAAACCGAAATCACCAGCCAGTGATATAAGGATGTCTTATATTGCCTGCATGACCTGGGAGATTACCCTGCACGCCGAGGTGCATGCCTGGTTTCTCGATCTATGCAATGGCGGAACGGATGGGCGTGAGCCAGGCACGAGTCTCCCAGATCGAGCATGGTCAGATTGGGGGGCTTGACACGCTTCGTTCCTATGTAGTGGCTCTGGGCGGAAGGCTCGACGTGGTGGCCGACTTCGGAGATCACTCGGTGAAGGTCGCCTGAGACTTCCCGGCCTCGGTTGGCGGGCTCTTTGGTCTCGTCACCGGGGCGGTTTGCGGGCGATGAGGTATGCCTGGGGGGTTCGCTCGAACTCGCGGCGTGCGCTCTCCAACTGTGCGACCACCGGCAGCCCCGCCTCGGCCAGCATGGTCGCCGCGCGGTCCGGCGACAGGCGGTGGAAGTCGAGCGCGACCTGGTGACCGTAGACCTCCGTCGCGTGGAAGGGCTCGTCGCCGGCCTGGAAGGCGAGCAGCAGATGCCCGCCCGGGGCCAGCACCCGGTGAAACTCGGCCAGCGCCGCGGGCTGTCCCTCCGGCGGGGTGTGGATGATCGAATACCACGCGACGACGCCGCCGAGAGTCTCGTCGGCGATGTCGAGGGCCGCCAGTGTCCCCTCCTGGAACCGCAAGCCCGGATGGTCGCGCCGGGCCACCTCGATCATGCCCGGCGACAGGTCGACACCGAAGACGTCCTCCAGGCCGAGCGCGTGCAGGTGCGCCGTGATCCGGCCCGGCCCGCAGCCGACGTCGGCCACCGGCCCCGGAACGCCCGACGCCCGCACGATCTCGGCGTACGCGGCGAGCATCGCGCGCTCGAACGGTTCGTCGTCCAGCCGGTGGCGAAGGCGATCGGCGTAGTCGGCGGCGACGGTGTCGTAGGCCGCCCGGGCGACCCGCAGATAGGAGGGCTCGGTCATGACCGAGCACCCTAGTGCCCAAAACCGACGAAGGCCCTTCCGGTAACCCCTCCGGAAGGGCCTTCGCAGTGCCGTACGCCAACGCCTCGTCGCGTACGGCAAGCAGGTGCGGCGCGTCCGGCGAAGCCCCCACGGACCCCACCGGCGCGCTTCGGCGCACTTACGAGATCTTCGCGCAGACGGCGTAGACGATGCCGTTGCTGCCGCTCCCACCGCCGTTGCCGGTCAGCTCGACGGTCCAGCCGTTGCCGCTCATGTAGCTGCCCGTGACGGTCCTGCTGGAGCTGACCTTGAAGCCGCCTCCGGTGACCCTCTCGTCGTTCGCGCAGGAGGCGGTGCCGCTGTTTCCGGAGATGTTCTGGCTCGACGTCCGGGTGCTCAGGGTGGGCGCGCCGCCGCCGCTGCCACCCTGGCTCTTGAGCCACTTGAGGAAGTCGGCCTCGTCCTTGGAGGTGCAGGCGTGGCCCTTCCAGATGTCGCAGGCGCTCTTGCCGTCCTCGCCGGCGTCGCCCTTGAGGCCCTTCTCGCCCTTCGGCCCCTGCGGACCGGTGTCACCCTTGGGACCCGCCGGGCCCGCGGGACCGCGCTCCCCCTGGAGACCGCGGTCGCCCTTGTCACCCTTGGGCCCCTGCGGACCGGCGGGACCGGCGGGACCGCGGTCGCCCTTCTCGCCCTTGGGGCCCTGCGGACCGGCCGGACCACGCTCGCCCTGCGGACCGACGGGACCGCGCTCGCCGTCCTTGCCGTCCTTGCCGGGGGCGCCGTCCTTGCCCGGGGCGCCGGTGTCGCCCTTGGGACCCTGCGGACCGGCCGGGCCGCGCAGACCCTGGGGACCGCGGAAGCCGCGGGGGCCCTGAGCACCGGTGTCGCCCTTGGGGCCCTGCGGACCGGTGCCGCCGATCCCCACCGGACCCTGTGGACCGGTCCTGTTCCACGACACCTTCGTCTCGGTCGGCTTACATTTCGTCGTGGCGTTCACCAGCCGCATATACCGCGTGCTCTTGTTCACACACGCGTACAGCGGCGCGTCGCTCGCCGACGAAGCGGTGGCAGCGCCACCCAGAACCAGGACCGATCCAGCCAGAGCACCAGCCGTCATCAGGCCGATGGTGCGTCCGCCCGGCAACTTGATAGCCACGGGACTTCCCTTTCTGAGGCGCACGAAGGTGCGCGGAATACAGAAGTTGCGTACGTTAATCACGCGCCGAGGGATATGGAGGTTGTCCTGCGAAACATCACGTATGCGCATCTCCGCTATCCGTAAGCCCGGGCGGTCAAGAACGTTCCAAACCGCCTCGGGGCCGCGGTGATCACCCCAGGAAGATCCAGACGTACGGCGCACGCCACAATCGACGGCATGGCCGACACCCCCCTGGAACCCGGCTCCCCCGAGCATGCGAAGGCCCTCCGGTACGCCTGGAGGGTCTGCTCCGTCACCGGCCTCGGCCTCGTCCTCATCGGGCTCAGCTCCAGCACGCTGAACGTCGCGCTCCCCTCGGTCGTACGGCACTTCGACGCCGGGCCGCTGGCGTCGAGCTGGATCCTGCTCGCGCACCTGCTGATCAGCACCGCGACGCTGGTGTTCTTCGGCCGCGTCGCCGACCTGCTCGGCAGGCGAGAGGTCTACCTCGTCGGGTTCGCCCTGTTCACGGGGGCGTCGCTGCTGGCCGGGATCGCGCCGGACGTCGGTGTGCTCATCGCCCTGCGGGCGCTTCAGGGGCTCGGCGCGGCCATGATCCTCGCCAACGGCACGGTGATCGTCACCGCCGCCTTCCCGCCCGATCGGCTCAGCCAGGGGATGGGCGTCTACATGGCCACGCTCTCGGTGGCCCAGCTCGCCGGGCCGACCCTCGGCGGCCTGATCGCCGACACGCTCGGCTGGCGATGGATCTTCTGGATCAACGTCCCGGCGGGCGTGGTCGCGCTCGTGTGGGGCGCGACGGTGCTGCGGAAGGTCCCGGCCGGCCCCCGGCAGTCCGTGGACGCGCTGGGGAACCTGGTCGTGTTCGCCGCGTTGTCGGCCGTGCTGATCGCCATCAGCCAGGGCGAGCCGCTGCCCGGCGTGGCCGCCGCCGCGCTCGTCCCCGCGCTGTTCGCCGTGGAGCGCAGGGCGCGCAACCCGGTGCTGAACCTCACGCTCTTCGGCGGGCGCATGCTGCTGTTCGCCAATCTGGCGTCGTTCGCCAACGCGCTCGCGCGCTCGTCGCTGATCCTGCTCGCGGGCCTCTACTTCCAGGCCGCGCGCGGCTCCGACGCACTGGCCGCCGGATTGGGCGTGCTGCCGGTGCCCGTCGGCATGACCCTCGCCTCTCCCCTCGCGGGCGCGCTGGGCCGCCGGGTGAGCCCGTACGCGCTGTCGGTGGGCGGGTGCGTGCTCACGGCCTCGGGGCTGCTCGTGCTCACGGTCTCGGCCGGCCCGGCCACGCCGTACTGGGTGATCGGGATCGGGCTCTTCGTGTGCGGATGCGGCAGCGGCGCCTTCCTGACCGGCAACACGACGCAGGTCATGAGCGCACTGCCGGAGGAGAGCCGCGGGGTGGTGAACGGCTTCCGCATGATGGTCATGAACGTCGGCATCGTGCTCAGCGTGGCGACGACGCTGAGCGTGCTGACCGCGTCCGTCGCGCCGGCGCTGCGCGACCAGGTCTACGCGGGGACCCTGTCGCAGGTGTCCCCGGTCGCGCTGCGGCAGCTCATGACGGGGTTCCGCACGACCTATCTCGTGTTGTTCTGCGTCGCGCTGCTGGGCGTCCTCTTCGCGGCCATCGCCTCGACTCCGGACATCAGGAGGTCGAGGCCGAAGGCGTAGTAGGCGTCGAGGTCGGGCTCGGCCTCCATCTCCCTGGCGTATTCGACGATCCGGGGGAACTCGTCGGCGGGGAGCCGTTCCAGGGTCAGCCGCTTCTGCCTGCGCAGCTCGGCCGCCTCCATCGCGCTGGCCGCTCCGGGGCAGCCGGGCTCGTTGTCGACCAGAGCCATGGCACCGTGCAGCAGGTAGGTGGAGATGGCGTAGCCCTCGCTCAGCGTGAAGCCCGCCTGGGAGAGCAGGTCGAGCGCGGTGTCGGTCGCGCGGTTGAAGTTCGACACATCCTGCTTCTCGACCATCGCGAACAGCCCCGGCATGTAGCGGTGCTGCCGCATCACCCGGATCAGCGCCTCCACCATCACCCGCAGCCGTTCGTTCCACGGCGCGGCCGGGTCGAACTCGGGAGTGACCTGGGCGAGCAGATGGTCGGCGAGGCAGACGAACAACTGGTCCTTGTTCTTGACGTGCCAGTAGAGCGCCATCGGCGTCACCCCGAGCTCCTGGGCGAGCCGCCGCACCGTGACCGACTCCAGGCTCTCGGCGTCGGCCAGCTCAAGGGCCTTCTCGATCAGACTCAGGCGGCTCAGCCGCTCCGCGTGCGCCATGGCCCGCAGCCTCCCTACCTCATCGGCACTTGACAACTATACGCCGTACAAGGTCTCCTATGCACCGTACATGTACGCCGTACATGTACCTCGTACATGAGGAGGACGCATGTCCGGACGATGGTGGGCGCTGGTCGCGGTGTCGCTCGCGACGTTCATGACCTACCTGGACAACAACGTGGTCAACGTGGCTCTGCCGACGATCCAGCGCGACCTGGCGCTGACGATCTCCGGCCTTGAGTGGATCGTGAGCGCGTACATCCTGGTGTTCGCCGGCCTGCTGCTCGCCGGGGGACGTCTGGCGGATGTCTTCGGCCCCCGTACGGCGTTCTTCGGCGGCCTGGCGGTCTTCACGCTCGCGTCGGTGGCGGCGGGCCTCGCCGGGAGCCAGGAGACGCTGATCGCGGCGCGCGCGGTGCAGGGGCTCGGCGCGGCACTGCTGACCCCGTCGACGCTGGCCCTGCTGCCGCGGATCTTCCCCGACGCGCGCGAGCGGGCGACGGCCGTCGGCATCTGGAGCGCGGTCGGCGCCCTGGCCCTCGCGATCGGCCCGCTCACCGGCGGGTTCCTCAGCGAGAACGCCGACTGGGGCTGGATCTTCCTGATCAACCTGCCGATCGGCGTGATCGCGGCCGTGATCGGCCTGCGTTCGATCAGGGTCGAGCGGGCCGCGGCCGGGCGCTCCTCTCTCGACCTGCCGGGCCTGGCCACCTCCGCCGTGGCGCTGTTCGCCCTCACCTACGCGCTCATCGAGGGCGAGTCGCGTGGGTGGACCTCGGCGCCGATCCTCGGCGCGTTCGCGGCCTTCGCGGTGGCCGCCGTCGCGTTCCTGGTCGTCGAGTCCCGTACGGCGCAGCCGATGATCGACCTCACGTTGTTCCGTGAGCGGGTCTTCAGCGGCGGCCTGCTGTCGATGGGCCTGTGGTCGTTCGGCGTCTTCGGCATCTACTTCTTCACCGCGCTCTATCTCCAGAGCGCCCTCGGGTTCTCCCCGACGGAGGCGGGCGCGGGCTTCGTGCCCATGGCGCTGCTCATGGCGGTGATCGCGAGCGTCTCACCGCGGATCGCCGAGCGCTTCGGCAGCGCGGGCACGGTCGCCGCCGGCCTCGGCCTGATGGCGGTGGCCATCGGCGGGCTGTCGAGCGCGGGCGAGGGCTCCCACTACCTCGACCTGCTCCCCTGGTTCCTCCTGTACGGCGCGGGCGCCGGCCTGCTCGTCCCGCTGACCAACGTCGTGCTGAACGCGATGCCCCCCGCGCGGGCGGGCGTGGCCTCGGGCGTGCTCAACGTCTCCCGCGAGGTCTTCGGCCTGCTCGGCATCACGATCCTGGGCGCGATCCTGAGCGCCAGGCAGAGCGCGGTCGGCGGCGCTCCACTGCACGCCTTCCTTGAGGCCTACCGGTTCACGCTGGTGATCGCGGCCGCGATCGTGCTGGTCGGCGTCCCGGTCAGCGTCTACTCCCTGCGCCGCACCCGGGCCGCCTCCGCCTCCGCCGAGCCCAGCGAACCCGCCGTCGCCGAGCCCGTCGCATGAGTCCCCCCGTACGGCTCCGCGCCGAGCCGTACGGGGATGTCCTACTCCTTGATCACGTTATCGCGGGTTTCGCCGGGCACGAGCACGCACGGCGTCACCGGGTCGTTCATGAGGATCGTGCTGGTGCTGCTTCCCCCATCGGGCATTGCGGTGACGGTCCAGACGATCGTCTGGCCGGGCTCGAACAGCCGGGTGTCGATCCGCATCTGCCAGCCCTCCTTCTCCCCCGGGATGTTCATCGGCGTGGTGTAGAGGCCCCGGGGGATGTTCTCCACATTGCTGCCGCGCGGCCCCCGGCACCGCTTGCCCGCGGGCACGTAGTCGACGACGGCGGGGACCCCGAGGTCGCGTAGCTGCTTCCGCAGCCCCGCGACGTCACGGAAGTCGCGGATCGTGACCAGCACGACGCCGTGGGAGTCCTTGGTCACGGCGTAGGAAGGCGTGGTGAGGACCTTTCCGCCGATCAGGCTCGGGCCGGATCTGGTGCGTACACCCCTCTCATGTACGGAGACGGGCGACCATTTCGCGCGACATCGGGCGGGATCCGGGACAATGGGCCGGTGCCGGCACGCAGAATCGACCCAGGGAAGATCAGGGAAGCGCTCGACGCCCAGCTCGCCGATCTGGGCAGGCCGCCGTTCGACGGCCCCGAGAGCATGGCCGGCAACGCGTGCGTGCTGGCCGTGCTCGACGCCTACGAGGCCGGGCTCACGCCGCTGCGGGCCGCCGCCCGCGCCGCCGTACGGCACCTGCTCGAAGAGCTGGCCGCGCGGGCGCCGGGACGGTCGGTGGAGGTGCGGGTGCCCCCGCACGCGGCGGTGCAGTGCGTGGAGGGGCCCCGGCACACCCGGGGCACCCCGCCCAACGTCATCGAGACCGACCCCCGCACCTGGCTCGAACTGGCCATGGGCCGGTTGTCGTGGGCCGACGCCACCGCCGCGGGGAAGATCGCGGCCAGCGGCGCACGGGCCGACCTGTCCGCGCTGCTCCCGCTCTGGTGACCGGGCTCTCTGGTGACCGGGCTCTCTGGGAACACGGGTCACTGGATCCCGGAGAGCCGGTCCTGCACGCAGCGCTGCGCGTCCTCCTGGGTGGGATAGAGCCGGCGGTCGAAGCACTCGCCGACGTGCTTGGTCGTGAACCAGTTGTAGAGCGCCACACTGATGATCAGGGCGAGCAGCAGGGTCAGCGTGCTCAGCACCAGCCCTCCGATCGCTCTGCCCCGGTTGGAGTCTTTGGCGATCGCCACGATGCCGATGACGATCCCGACGATCGCCACGAGCGTGCCGATCCCGCAGACCAGCAACAGGACGATCGAGCAGATCCCGAGCACCAGCGCGGCCGTCCCGAGCCCGCCGCCCGGTTGCGGCCCCCACGGGCCGCCGGGGCGTCCGCCGGGCCCCGGAGGCGGCGGCAGCGGCCCCCCGTACGGCGGCTGCCCATACGGAGGTTCACCATACGGAGGCTGACCGTACGGCGGCTGCCCGTAAGACGGCCCTTCGTAGGGAGGACGGCCATAGGGCGGTCCCCCGTACGGCGGGCCGGCGGGCTCTTCCGGCATCCCGGCCGACGGCTCCCGCTCCTCCGGAGCCCCCGGGCCGTACGGCTCCCGCGGCCCCCCGGGGTCGTCGGGTGTCGCCACGATCATCCCTCCCCTGCCGGTTCCGGGCCCGAAATCCGATTCTCAGGGCCTGCCCGGAAGCCCAGGCTGCCCCGAAATCCGCGTGTGAGCAGGGGTGACACGGCAAAGGGCGGGTGATGCTTCCGGCGGCTGAAGGGCATGCCCGGGTTTGAGCAGCGCCAACGCCCAAATAGACTCAAGTACGTGTTGAAGGGCGACGGCCGGCTGGGCCATGACCTCGACCCCCAGGACCGCGCTCCGAAGGACGCCTGTGGCGTCTTCGGTGTATGGGCGCCCGGGGAGGACGTCTCCAAACTCACCTACTACGGGCTCTACGCCTTACAGCACCGCGGACAGGAGTCCGCGGGCATCGCGGTAAGCGAGGGCAACCGCATTCTCGTCTACAAGGACATGGGCCTGGTGGCCCAGGTCTTCGACGAGTCGATCCTCGGCACCCTGCGGGGGCATCTGGCGATCGGCCACTGCCGTTACTCCACCACCGGATCGAGTGTCTGGGAGAACGCGCAGCCGACGCTGAACTCCAGTGACGGCAAGGGGCTGGCGCTCGTCCACAACGGCAATCTGATCAACACCGCCCACCTCGCGGAAGGGCTCGCACCCGGCTCCATCCGGGCGACGACCGACACCGAGGTGCTCACCGCCCTCCTGGCGCAGGACTCCTCGCGCCCGGTCGAGGACGTGGCGGCCGAGCTGCTTCCGGAGGTCAAGGGCGCCTACTCGCTCGTCTGGATGAACGAGACGACGCTGTTCGCCGCCCGCGACCCGCAGGGCATCCGCCCGCTCGTGCTGGGCCGGCTGGAGCGCGGCTGGGTGGTCGCGTCCGAGACCGCCGCGCTCGACATCGTCGGCGCGTCGTTCATCCGCGAGATCGAGCCCGGCGAGCTGCTGACCATCGACGAGCGCGGGGTCCGCACGCAGCGCTTCGCGCCCGCCGAGCCCAAGGGCTGCCTGTTCGAGTACGTCTACCTCGCCCGCCCCGACACCACGATCGCCGGGCGCGGCGTGCAGTCCACCCGGGTCGAGGTCGGCCGTGTGCTGGCCCGCGAGCACCCGGTGGAAGCCGACCTCGTGATCCCGACGCCCGAGTCCGGCACGCCCGCCGCCATCGGCTACGCCGAGGAGAGCGGCATCCCGTACGGCCAGGGCCTGGTGAAGAACTCCTACGTCGGCCGGACGTTCATCCAGCCGTCGCAGACCATCCGCCAGCTCGGCATCCGCCTGAAGCTCAACCCGCTGCGCGAGGTCATCGAGGGCAAGCGCCTGGTGGTCGTGGACGACTCCATCGTCCGCGGCAACACCCAGCGGGCCATCGTGAAGATGCTGCGCGAGGCCGGGGCCACCGAGGTCCACGTGCGGATCTCCTCGCCCCCGGTCGCCTGGCCGTGCTTCTACGGCATCGACTTCGCTACCCGGGCGGAACTGATCGCCGGGTCGCTGTCGGTCGAGGAGATCCGGTCCTCGCTCGGCGCCGACTCCCTCGGGTACATCTCCCTGGAGGGGCTCACCCGGGCGACCACGCTGCCGGCCGAACGGCTCTGCCGCGCGTGTTTCACCGGCGAGTACCCCATTCCGATCGAGGACGACAGGGTGGGCAAGTTCGTGCTGGAGGCTCAGCGATGACCAGCTACGCCGACGCCGGCGTCGACATCGAGGCCGGTGACCGCGCGGTCGAGCTGATGAAGTCGCGGGTGGCGCGCTCCCGGCGCCCGGAGGTCGTCGACGACGCCAGCGGCTTCGCCGGGCTCTTCGACGCCTCGGCGTTCCTGCGCTACCGCAGGCCGCTGCTGGCCACGTCCACCGACGGTGTGGGCACCAAGGTCATGCTGGCCCAGCAGCTCGGCAAGCACGACACGATCGGCATCGACCTCGTCGGCATGGTCGTGGACGACCTCGTCGTCTGCGGGGCCGAGCCGCTGTTCATGACCGACTACATCGCGTGCGGCAAGGTCGTGCCCGAGCGGATCGCCGACATCGTCGGCGGCGTGGCCGAGGGATGCCGGCTCGCGGGCTGCGCGCTGGTCGGCGGGGAGACCGCCGAGCACCCCGGCGCGATGGGCCCCGACGAGTACGACCTCGCGGGCGCGGGCACCGGGGTAGTCGAGGCCGACGAGATGCTCGGCCCCGACCGGGTCGTGCCGGGCGACGTGGTGCTCGGGCTGGCCTCCAGCGGGGTCCACTCCAACGGCTACTCGCTGGTCAGGCATGTGATCAAGACCGCCGGGCTGCGCCTGGAGCAGGAGCTGCCCGAGCTGGGCCGTACGCTCGGCGAGGAGCTGCTGGAGCCCACCCGCATCTATTCGCTCGACTGCCTGGCGCTCATCCGGGAGACCGAGGTGCACGCGCTGGCGCACATCACCGGCGGCGGGCTGGCCGCCAACCTGGCCAGGTCACTGCCCGGCACGGTGGACGCCCTGCTCGACCGGGGCTCCTGGACCCCGCCCGCGATCTTCGAGGTGCTGGGCGGACACGGCGGCGTGCCCCAGGAGGAGATGGACAAGACGTTCAACCTCGGCGTGGGAATGTGCGCGATCGTCCCGGCGGCGGAGGCCGACAAGGCGCTCGCGCTGCTCAACGGTCGCGGCCTGCCCGCCTGGGTGCTGGGCGAGGTCGTCGAGGGCGAGGGACGGGCCCGTTTCCGCCAGTAAGGCCGGGCCGGACGAACGCCGGCCGGTAGGGCGTTCTCGCCGGCGCGGTGACGGGACGGCCGCGGCCGGCCGAACGGGCACCGGAAGGTGTCGTAGTGTGACGGCTCGCCGACGTGACAGCCGCGGCCGACCCCCTGGGAGCGCCGTTGGGAGCGCCGTCGAACGGGCGGCCCGCGTCGCGGCGGTCCGCCCGGCCCGCGCCTACGGCCGGCGGGCGTCCGTCATCGACGTGAGATCCGTCACTTCCGGGACGACGCCGCCACAGCCGCCGCAGCGGAGCCGATCGAACAGGGTCCGCCGCCGGGCGTGTCCGGGCAGCACGATGTGGCGGCGGCCACAACGGCCCGCCACCACGGGGACCAACCGGTTTCCGGGAGACCGCAGCCCGCGATCCGGCCGAGCCGGCGATGAGGGAACACGCCCATGACACACCGACCGGCGGTGACCGGGTCCGGGCACTTATGCGGCCGTCCGCAACGGTCCCTGATTACGGCCATCCACAATGGTGCGGCCGACCGGCGCTCCCTCCGCGCCCGTCCCCGCACCCCCGAGGCGAGGGGCGGACGGGAGAGCGACTCGCGGACATTGAGAGAACCCGGCGGGAACGTCCCCCGCCGGGTCACTCACCTGGCGATCAGAACCGGGTCAACGCCGCCCACGGCGGTCGTCATCGCCGTCGTCGTCGTCGACGGCCGCGTAATCGGCGTAGCGATCAGCCAACTCGTCGTAAGGGTCATGCTCGTCACTGTGGCCGGAATCGTCGGCGTCCACGACTCCGAGCTCCGCGCGCAGGCGCTCAAGATCCGTCCCGCCGCTGTTGTACTTCAGCTGACGGGCGACCTTGACCTGCTTGGCCTTGGCTCGGCCGCGCCCCATTGGCTCGACCCCCTCATGCGGGGCCGTGCCCGACCCCTCGTCACTAACGCACCGCGCACCGACGCCACCTGACTTCAGGCGTCAGTCTCTCGTTCGCCTATTACCGTACCTGGTTTGTGCGCCGCTCGGTACGTCGTACGAGCGGCGGCGGTCAGCGCCGGAGCCAAATACCCCTTAGCCGACCGATTTCTGACATTCTCCGCTCTGCCAGCCTATCCGCTGCGACGGCGGGAGGGACGCCTTCTTCCTCGGCCGAGTGGAAGATCTTCAAGGTCGTGTCGAAGATCTTCGCCGCCCGGGCGCGGGCGCGGTCCATGTCGAAGCCCTCGATCTCGTCGGCCACCTGGATGACCCCGCCGGAGTTCACGACGTAGTCCGGGGCGTACAGAATGCCCCGCTCGGCGAGCTGCTTCTCGACGCCGGGGTGGGCGAGCTGGTTGTTGGCCCCGCCACAGACGATCTTCGCCTTGAGCCGGGGGACGGTCTCGTCGTCCAGCGCGCCACCGAGGGCGCAGGGCGCGTACACGTCGATGTCGGACGCCACGAGGGTGGCGGCGTCGGGCACGACCTCGACCTCGGGGTGGCGCTGCCGCACCTGTTCGACGGCCCGCTCGTTCACGTCGCAGATCACGACCTCGGCGCCGTCCTGGAGCAGGTGCTCGACCAGGCGGTGGCCGACCTTGCCGACCCCCTCGATCCCGACCCGCCTGCCGCGCAGGGAGGAGGCGCCGTACACGTGGTCGGCGGCGGCCCGCATCCCCTGGAACACGCCGAAGGCGGTGAGGATGGAGGAGTCTCCGGCGCCGCCGTGCTCCTGCGTGCGGCCGGTGACGTAGGAGCACTCGCGCGCCACCACGTCCATGTCCTCGCTGTAGGTGCCCACGTCGCAGGCGGTGTAGTAGCGCCCGCCGAGCGACTGGACGAACCTGCCGTAGGCCCGCAGGAGAGCCTCGCTCTTGTCGGCCGAGGGGTCGCCGATGATGACGGCCTTGGCGCCGCCGAGGTCCAGACCGGCCAGCGCGTTCTTGTACGCCATGGCCCGGGAGAGGTTGAGCACGTCGGCGAGCGCGGCCTGCTCGCTCGGGTAGGGATAGAACCGGGTGCCGCCGAGCCCCGGTCCGAGGGCGGTGCTGTAGATCGCGATGATGGCGTACAGGCCGCTACGCTCGTCGGAGCAGAAGACGACCTGTTCGTGTCGCACCGGCTGGGCGGGGTTCGTGTCGCCGCCGGAGCTGGAATCCTTGTGGGACAGCCCGAAAACGTCGGTCACGGTGGTGACTCCTGATCGTGTACGCCGCCTCGTTGCGGCGATCGGCCTCCAGCTTATCGGACGACCCCATAAAACGATCATGAAAACCCGGGACGGTGCTGCACAGGTGTCCCGCGACGTGGCACGATTCTGGTGTGCTCCCCTACGCCGCCTATCTCCGTGTGTACGAGCCGCTGACCGCTTTCACCCCGCAAGATCAGGCTCGGTGGGCCCGGTACGCGGACTCGCGCGACCGGCCGCGCCGGGCGGGCGCGCTCGAGGTCGAACACGGCGAGGCGGTCCGCCGGCTGCTGTCGGTCCCGCCGCTGCCGGCGCCGGAGCGGGAAAGCCCCAACGCCTACCTGCGCCGGGTGGAGGAGACGCTGTACGTCTGCCCATGGCAGAGCAGGCTGCGGTCGTGGCTGGCGTTCGCGTCGTTCCGCGGGAGCGTCCCGGTCAAGCTGGCCTCCCGGTTCGTGCCGCAGGCCATCGCGGAGCAGACCGCCGACGACTTCGACCGGTTCAAGCGGGGAGAGCAGTCCCTGCGCACCCACATCCGTACGAGCACCTGGCATGTGCCGATCGCGTGGTTCGTGCCGTTCGACTCGGCCGAGCGCTGGCTCGTGCTGGGCTCGGAGCAGCCGGCCGAGGCCGGCGCGCAGACCACCGCCGCGCCGCCCAGGAACATGCTGTACGTCACCTCGATGGCGCAGGCCCGGCGCCGGGTGGCCCGGGCACTGGTGGTGATCCGCAGGCACGTCGGGCAGGTGGCGGCCCTCACCGAGGTCGAGGAGGTGGGCCGCTGGCTGGAGGAGTTCCACCCCCACTCGCTGGTGGAGCTCGACTACGGCGGCCTCGTCCACCTGATGGACGACCGCACTCTCCAGGGCGACCAGTCCGTCGCCGAGGTGGCGACCGCCCTCGCGGGTTTGGACAACGGTCAGGAGGAACTTGCCTTCGCGATGTATCAGCGCGTGATTCTCCGCTGGAGGTCGATTCGCGCCCTGGAGTCGGCAAACTGACGGTCATGAACATCCCCTGACCTGCCAATTCAGGTCATGGCTGCGTCGATCTCACATCTACGAACTGAGTAGTTTGCCGTTTTCACTGCGATACCACGAAACGTGTCGCTAGAATCACCGAGCGTGACATCAACCCGTGGTCGAGACGTTGTGCCCAGAGGGCTCGCCAATCGCACTACGTGGCTGTATGGTCACATCGGGTGATGCCGTAAATGGTCCTAGAAACCGCACGTTTTTGGATCATTGACGGACATCCGTGACAGTGCCGCGACCGACAGGATTTCCCCGAGCGCAGCGGCGTCGAGGCGGACAACGCCGCTCCGGCCGACGCGACCGGGCAGGGCTTGACGGAAGGGGCACTTGCGCCAGACAAGTCGCAGGATCGCTGCCGGCGGTCCACACGGAGGAGAGGCCGCACAAATGTCAGCTCGTACACCCGAGGCCGAGCCACTGCTCACCCCGGCGGAGGTCGCCACGATGTTCCGTGTCGACCCCAAGACCGTCACCCGGTGGGCGAAGGCGGGCAAGTTGACGTCCATCCGCACCCTCGGCGGTCACCGGCGTTACCGGGAGACCGAGGTCCGGGCACTGCTCGCGGGGATTCCGCAGCAGCGGTCCGAGTAGGACGTGGCCGTCACGCCACGGGGGGAACGACGGCGCGCTCGCGTCGGGGATGTGAGCGCGTCCACCACACTCCCATGACCGCCCACCGGTCATGGGAGGGGATCTGGGGTCGGCGCCGCCCGCCCGGCGCCTCCCCGCGCGTACGATCTCCGTTCACCCCCGGCGGTTCCCCCCGTTGAACGCGGTGAGGGTTCAGGGAACGGCCTCGCGGTTCGCGGAAGCCGGGCTCCCAGGTGCCCGGCTCTCAGGAGCCAGGTCCTTGGACGGCGCGTTCGCAGGTGACGCGTTGTCACATGGCACGTTTTCGCATGACGCGTTCTCGGACGCCGAGCTCTCAGATGCCGGGTGCTCGGTCGCCGAACGCCACGCTTTCAGGTGACGCGTGCTCGGAAGCCGCGTACGTGGGCAGCAGGGTCTCCAGAAGCACCCGCACCCCCGGATCCCGCCCGCTCGCCGCCCGCAGGAGCGCGACCATCTGGTCGACCAGGAGGCGCTCCAGCTCGGCCCGCGCCATGTCGCGGTGCTCCAGCCAGTCGAGGCCGGCCGTCTCCACCGAGGCGACCCACGATCTCAGCGTGACGCGCAACACCGGACCGGGCGCGTCGACCCCCATCTGATGGACGATCATGCGCAGCATGCGCTGCCGTACCCCGTCGACGATCTCGCCGATCTCCCCGGTGCGGTTCGCCGGGCCTCCCCTGAGCAACGCGGCGAAGCCGGCCGCGTGCTCCTCGACGAAGTCGAAGTAACGCGTCAGGCCCGCACCGAGCTGTTCCAGCGGCCCGCCCTCGCCCTGCGCCTGCAACCGTGCCTGCAGTTCGGCCGCCGCGCTCCGCAGGGCCGCCACGTAGAGCTCCTGCTTGCCGCCGAAGTAGTGATAGACGAGCGCCCTCGACGCGCCCGCGGAGGCCGCCACGTCGTCGATCGAGACGTCCTCGGCGTCGTGTCTGCTGAAGAGCTCCAGCGCGGCGGCGATGAGCTCCTCACGCCGCCGGTCCACACTGAGCCTGCGTCGCGCCGGCCGTGCCCCGTCTTCCGCTTGGCGTGTGGCACTCACACCTCGCACCCTAGCGAATCCCCACCTGAGAGAGGCGTGGCCGAATTCCGGGGCGCCTTCGGCCCCCTCCCGGCTCTGCGCGCCCACGCGTGGTAACGCTAACCTTCCCAACGCCCGATCTAGAGGAAGGTTCCTGTCTAACCGCGATCAACCCGTACCCTCAGGGCAACTCGATCGTTTGGTGTGTCAGGTGCACGTCCACGCATCGTGGGGAGAACCATGTCAGGACCGTCCATGCAGACCACTGCCCGGAAAGACGTCGGGGTCACGATCCCCACCGGCGGACTGTCCGATGGGTTCAGCCCTCGGCCCCGCCCGACGATCCGCAACGTGGCCGAGCGGGCAGGAGTCTCCAAGTCGCTGGTGTCTCTCGTGCTGCGGGGCTCCCCGCACGTGAGCGAGCACCGCAGAGAGGCGGTCCTCCAGGCCGCCCGGGAGCTCGGCTACCGCCCGAACGCGGTCGCCCGCAGCCTGGTCGAGGGGCGCACCCACCTGGTGGGCGCGCTCGTGGCCGACCTGCACAACCCCTTCTACGCGGAGTTCCTCGACGGCCTGCAGGAGAGCCTGCACGGCGACGGGCTGCGGCTGCTGATCGGCAGCGGCCGCTGGGACCCGGCGTTCGAGGACGAGGCCGTCGAGGCGTTCCTCGAACTGCGGGTGGACGGCCTGGTCCTGCTCGGAGTCGCGCCGTCCAGCGACACGCTGGCCGAGGCGTCGGCCTACACGCCCACCGTGGTGGTCGGCGAGCGCGACGTCGAACTCGAGGGCGTGGACATCGTCGTCGACGACGACCAGCTCGGCGCCCGCTTCGCCGTGGACCACCTCGTGGAGCTGGGCCACCAGCGCATCGCCCACATCGAGGGCGCCCCGTCGTCGGCCGCCCGCTGCCGCTGCGAGGGCTACCTCGTCGCCATGCGCCGCCACGCGCTGGCGCCGTACATCATGGTCGAGCACGGCGACTTCAGCGAGGAGGGCGGCCGGCGCGCGGCGCTGGCGCTGCTCAAGCGCGACCCCCGGCCGACGGCGATCTTCGCGGCGAACGACATCGTGGCCATGGGCGTGCTGACCGCGGCGAGCGAGCTGGGGTTACGGGTGCCCGAGGACGTGTCCGTCGTCGGATACGACAACACCCACCTCGCGGCGGTCACCCACATCTCGCTGACCAGCGTCGACCAGCCCCGGCGGGCCATGGGCCGCTCGGCCGCGGCGCTGCTGAGCGACCGCATAACCGAGCCCGGCAAAACCGCCCGGCTGCGGCAGGTGAGCCCGCAGCTCGTCGTACGGCGCAGCACCGGGCCCGCTCCAAGCGGTGGCCAAAGCTAGGTCAATCACCGACGTGTCCCCTCGCGGCCGGTGTTGACTTCAGCCGTGGCGCCGGCCCCCGGCGGGTCGCGGAAGGGCTGCCCGCAGGCCGGCGACCGGATAATCGGGGGGATTCATGCGTGATCCTGAGTTGGTCTCCTGCGCCCAACGGGCCGCCGGCGAACTGGAGCGGGCCTGGGCGCACTGGAGGGAGAGCCGGGGGCTCGGCAGCGAGGACGTCGCCGAGTCGGTGGCGAGCTATGTCGCCCACTCGATCGACCACCCCTGGGGACGGCCGCGCGTGGTGCTGGGCCTCGACGCCGAGGACGCCCGTGAGCTGGCCGCTCTCCTGCATCGGCAGGAGGTCCCCGAGCCGGCGTGGGCGGCCAGGTTTCCGGCATAACGGTCTGATCACGACTCCGTCCCGGTTAGGTTGGGGTGACCACACCTCCGGGAAGGGGATTCGACCGTGATCAGACGACCACTCGCCGCCGCAGCCCTGGCCCTGTGCGGGGTCGGAGCCGTCGCCTGCGGCGGCGCTGAGGTCTCCGGCGCTGAGGTCTCCGGCGCTGAGGTCTCCGGCGCTGAGGTCTCCGGCGCTGAGGTCTCCGGCACGGGGACCTCAGCCTCCACCGCCTCGTCCCAGCTCGGCCGGCCGGCCTCGGCCGAGGACCAGGCGACGGACACGGCCTCCGCCGGGACGGCCGCCCCGGCCACGCGTACGGCGGCCGCCTCCGAGGTGGAGGCACGGCCCCTGGCCGGCAAGGTCGTGGTGATCGACCCGGGCCACAACGGCGGCAACTTCCGCCACACCAGGGAGATCAACCAGCTGGTCGACATCGCCAACCAGAAGAAGGCCTGCGACACGACCGGCACCTCGACGAACGACGGCTACACCGAGGCGGCCTTCACCCTGGACGTGTCCACCAGGCTGGCCAAGCTGCTGCGGGCCCAGGGGGCCACGGTCAAGCTCACCCGTACGAGCAGCACCCCGTGGGGTCCCTGCATCAACCAGCGGGCCGCCATCGGCAACAAGGCCAAGGCGGACGCGGCGATCTCCATCCACGGCGACGGCGCGGGGGCGAACCTCCGCGGGTTCCACGTCATCATGCCGAAGAAGATCGGCGGCCCGGTCGATCCGGTCGTGAAGGACTCGGCAAGGCTCGGCGTGGACGTGCGGAACGCCTTCCACAGCGGCACCGGCCTGCCGTACTCGAACTACATCGGCAAGCAGGCGCTGAACTATCGCAGCGACCTCGGCGGGCTCAACCTGTCGACGGTGCCGAAGATCTTCATCGAGTGCGGCAACATGCGCAACGCCACGGACGCCGCCAAGTTCAAGAACCCCGCGTTCCGCGCGAAGATGGCGCGGGCGCTGGCGAAGGGCCTGGAGAACTACCTCACCTCGACCCGCTGACGCGTCCCGGCGGCTCCGAGCGGGTTCTGAGCGGGTTCTCAGCGGGTTCTGAGCGGGTTCTGAGCGGGTTCTGGACGCGCTCTGGGACGGGCTTGCAGGCGGGCTCCGGCGGGCTGTGGACCGGGTGGCGGGACTGTCGGCGGGGTTTGGCATCATCTGCGGAATGAAGCATCTCCTCCCCCTGCCGAGGCGTGCCGAGACGGGCCCCGGGTCGGCCGAGATCGCGCCCGGCTCCTCCGTCTCGGGCCCGGCCCCGCTCACCGACGCCGTACGGCTCGCGCTCCCCGTGCTCGACCTCCGGGTGCTCGACCTCCGGGTGCTCGACCTCCGGCCCGGCGACGCCGCGACGGCGGCCGTGCGGGTGGAGGAGGACCCCCGGCTCGGTCCCGAGGCGTACGAGCTGACGATCGCGGGCGACGGGGTGCGCATCGCGGCGGGTGATCGGGCGGGTGCCTTCTACGCCGCGCAGACGCTGCGGCAGCTCCTGCCGGCCGAGGCGTTCCGGTCGGCCGTCGCCCCCGGGACGTCCTGGACGGTCCCCTGCGGGCGGGTGGAGGACGCCCCGCGGTTCTCCTGGCGCGGCGCGCACCTCGACGTGGCCCGCAACTTCCTGCCCAAGCGGGAGGTGCTGCGGATGATCGACCTGATGGCGCTGCACAAGCTCAACCGGCTGCATCTCCACCTGGCCGACGACCAGGGCTGGCGGGTGGAGAGCAGGGCGTTCCCGCTGCTGCACGAGGTGGGCTCGCACCGTCCACAGACGATCACGAGCCACAAGGGGGAGGCGCCCGCCTTCGACGGCGTCCCCCACGGCGGTCACTACACCCTCTCCGACCTCGCGGAGATCGCGGCGTACGCCCGGGCGCGGGAGGTGATGGTCGTTCCGGAGATCGACGTGCCGGGGCACGCCTCCGCCGTGCTGGCCGCCTATCCCGCGCTGGCGTCCCGGCCGCAGGAGCGCTACGAGGTGCTGGACCGGTGGGGCATCTCGCCCGCGATCCTGTCCCCGCTTCCGGCGACCGTCGACTTCCTGACCACCGTTTTCGCCGAGATCACCGACGCCCTGGGCGACGTGCCCTACTTCCACATCGGCGGCGACGAGTGCGTGCTCGACGACTGGGCGGCGTCGGCCGAGATCTCGGCCTACCAGGCGTCGCTGGGCCTGGAGACCACCGGTGACCTCCACGCGTGGTTCCTGCGGCGGCTCGCCGACGCGCTGGCCGAGCAGGGCAGCCGCGCGGTGGTGTGGGACGAGGCGTTCGTCAGCGGCAGGCTGCGGCCCGACACGGTCGTGATGCCCTGGCGCGGCGAGCACGTCGCCCGCCGGGCCGCGGCGGCCGGTCACGACGTGGTGGCGACGCCGGTCTTCCCGATGTACTTCGACTACGCCGAGGCGGCATCGCCCGAGGAGCCGGCCGGGCTGGGAGACGCGATCACCGTGGCCGACGTAGTGGCCTTCGCGCCCGCGCCGTCCGAGTGGCCGGAGGAGGAGCGCGCCCGGGTGATCGGCGCGCAGTTCCAGCTCTGGAGCGAGCGCATCCCCGACGGCCGTACGCTCGACTACCGCGCCTGGCCCCGGGGCTGCGCGGCGGCCGAGGTCGCGTGGACCGGCGGCCCGGCCGCGCCCGAGGACTTCTTCCCCCGCCTGGAGGCCCATCTGGCCCGGCTCGACGCGTTCGGCGTGGAGTATCGCCCGCTGTCCGGCCCCCGGCCCTGGCAGCGGGGCGGCACCGGATGGCGGCGTCACCGCCCCGGCGCCGTCGACGTCCAGGACGTGATGCGCCACCTGCACGAGCTCAGCCTGTCCGCCGACTCCACCCGGCCCAGTCTCTGAGACCCCCGCCCGGGGTTCACGGTCCCGGCCGTGGTCTCTGAGGGTCCCGGCCTGGTCTCTACACGTCCTGGCCCGGTCCACTGAGCCCCCGGCTCGGGCTCTAGGGCCGTGCCGGGCCGGCGATGCGGCGTACGCGGGAGCGGTCGCCCAGCATGTCGGTGCTGTCGATGTACTGGTCCACGGCACCCGTGAGAGGCAGCCGCCGCACCTCGGGATCGGCGATGGTCCCCAGCAGCGCCTCGGTGAAGCGCTCGGCGTGCAGCACCCGGTAGGGGCGGCCGTGGTAGCGCCGCGTGCGCGGATCGACGGGCGTGGTGAGGCCGAGGTCGTTGTGCAGGGCCGCGAGAGCCTCGTAGGCGCCGGCCAGGTGGCGCTCACGCTCCCGCCAGCCGGTGGCCGACACGGCCGCCATGAGCACGGGTGCCAGATCCGGGCCGCACGGCAGGGCGGCGAAGGCGCTGCCCAGCCACTTGCCGTACGGCGGGTAGCGGCGGTGCATGAGCAGGGCGAGCCGGATGAGGTCGCGCACCAGACGGGCGCAGGTGACGGCCGAGCCCAGTTCGTCACCGGCCTCACCGGCGCGGCCCACGAACGCCTCCTCCTGGCAGATCCGCCGCCACTGGCAGGCGAGGACGTAGCGCCAGACGTCGCCGGGATACCAGGCGAGGCGCCGCCGGACCGGTTGGAGCAGCCCCAGGCCGTCGTGGAAGACCTCCCCCGCCGTGATCTCCGCGAGCGTCTGGGTGGGCGTCGCCAGCCAGTCGGACAGGCCGACGCCCGCGATCGGGTCGAACCCGAGATGCCCGGTGAGCCATGCCGCGAGGTCGGCCACCACCACTCCGTGCCGGATCGGGCCGTCCGTCGTCTCCATGTGCCGGGTCCGGCCGACCGAGCGGAAGTGTGTGGGATAGCCGAGGAACCGCGGCGGCAGGCTCCCGGCGAGCATGGCGTGTACGGCCTCACCGTGGGCGGCGGCGTCCTCGGGGCTCAGGAAGAGCTGCAGCCGTGGGCCCCAGTCGTGGTCGGTGGATCGCACGGTGTCGTATCCGAGCACTTCCGAGCCCGGACCGAGGAGTGCCGCCGAGTGCGTGAGGCCGCCGAAGTGCCGCGCCAGCAGCGGTGCCACCGCCTCCAGGTAAAACCGCCGCGACAGCTCCAGCCCGCGCACGTTCCCGTCTCGCATGACCGGCATCCTCCACAGGCACCGTCGGGCGGAGCAACCGGCTTTCCCACGTCACCGGGCGTCCGCGCGGGACGCAGGAGCCGGTGAAGACGGGGCTGGCAACGGCACGATCAGGCGTGTGGGGGCGCGGCGGGCACGGCGCGGAGGCGGGGCATGCGGGGCCGCGGCGGGCGCGTTGTGGTCGGGCGCGCGGGGATGCGGAGGGCGGGGGTCAGGCGTGTGGGGGCGCGGCGGGCGCGTTGTGGTCGGGCGCGCGGGGATGCGGAGGGCGGAGGGACAGGCGCTCGGGGGACGCGGAGGGCGGGGGGTCATGCTCCGTCGAGGACTTCGGCGACGATGGCGGCCGCGATCTTCTCCGGGTCGAGGCCCTGATAGGTGTCGATCACCTCGCGGATCCTCGCGGTGAGGCGCTGGTCCGCCTGTTCCGCGTCGCCGATGTGGCGCCCGGCCACCGCGACGGCGGCGGCGAGCTCGTAGGCCTCGGCCGGCCCGATGCCCTGCGGATCGACCTCGACGAGGACGCGGGCGCCGTTCTTCGGCGAGACGCGGACCTTCCACCGCCCGGACGGGCCGGCGACCGACAGCGTGTCCTTGCGCAGGGCCGGCGGGAAAAGGACGACGGCCACCCGGCCCGCCGCGGCGAGGATCCGCTCGGCGAGCCTGCGTACGTCCTTCTTACCGACGACGATCCTTCCGGAGCGGTTGATGATGCTCACGGAATCACCGCTGTCGGCCACGGCGATCCGCTCGCCGTCGGCCTGGTCGTAGATGGCGCTCATGAGGGGTCGCTCGCTTAGCTTTGTCGGGGCGGGCTGCGAGACTCCGCTCATGCATGATCTCGTACTTTCGGAGCGCATGATCGTGATTCGCCCTACCCCGGGCGACGACCTCGGCGAGCGCACCGCGTGAGCGACCGTCCGAGCGCGGGCGTGGCTCAGACGAGGGTGTAGCCGGCTTCCTCGACGGCCTTGCGCACCGCGTCGTCGGCGACGTCGCCGGAGACGTCGAGCCGGCCGCTGTCGAGGTCGACCTCGACGCCGGTGACGCCGGGGATCTCGCCGACCTCCTCCTTGACCGAGCTCACGCAGTGGCCGCAGGTCATGCCCTGCACGGTGTAGGTCTTGACGCTCATGGCGCTCTCCGTTTCCAGGGGAATGGGGACTTATGCGGTGCGGCCGACGATCTCGCGGACCGAGCCGTAGCCGTGCCGCCGCAGCCGGCGGGCGAGCTGACGGTTGATCCGCGACGGCCACAGGGGACCTTCGTAGATGAGGCCGGTGTATCCCTGCACGAGGGTGGCACCGGCCAGCAGCCGCTCCCAGACGTCGTCGACGTCCTCCGCGCCGCCGACCGAGACGAGCGTGAGCCGGTCTCCGGCCTTCTGGCGCAGGCGGCGCAGCACTTCCAGTGAGCGGGCCTTGAGCGGCCGTCCGGACAGGCCGCCGGTCTCGGTGCTCGCGACGCCCTCGCGGCTGATCGTGGTGTTGGTCGCGATGACGCCCGCCAGCTCCAGCTCGGTGGCGAGCTCGGCCACGGCGTCCACGTCCTCGTCCGCCAGGTCGGGCGCGATCTTCACGAGCAGCGGGGTGCGCCCGGCCGCCTCCTTCACCGCCGACAGCAGCGGGCGCAGGCGGTCGACGGCCTGCAGGTCGCGCAGGCCCGGGGTGTTGGGCGAGCTGACGTTGACCACGAGATAGTCGGCGAGCGGCGCGAGCCTGCGGGCGCTGTCCACGTAGTCGCGCACGGCCTCGGACTCGGGCACGACCTTGGTCTTGCCGATGTTGACGCCGACCACGGCCGGGATGTGGCGCACGCGGCGCAGCCGCTTGGCGGCGGCCGCCGCCCCGGCGTTGTTGAATCCCATCCGGTTGATGATCGCCCGGCTCTCGATCAGGCGGAACAGCCGCGGCCGGGGGTTGCCCGGCTGGGCGTGCGCGGTGATCGTGCCCACCTCGACGTACCCGAATCCGAGCGCCGACAGCGGCTCGACGCACCCGGCGTCCTTGTCGAACCCGGCGGCGAGCCCGAACGGCGAGGCGAAGTGGACGCCGAACGCCTGGACGCGCAGCGACTCCGCCTTCGGCGCGAGCAAACGGTGCAGCAGCCGCACGAGGGGCGGGAACATCCCGAGCAGGCGGAGCAGCCTGATCGTGAGGTGGTGGACGGCCTCCGCGTCGAGGCGGCTCAGGACCTGCGTGAACACGAGTCGATACATCACGGAAAGACTATCGCCCGGTCGCCTCGCACTTCGGCCCGCAGGGTCCGGTGCCGTACGCCATGTCAGTCGGGCCGGGGACGGGCCTCGGCCGTGGGCTGGGGCAGCGGCACGTGCGACGCCGTACGGAGGGTCAGCGCGGAGTCGAAGCCCAGCAGCCGCAGCAGCCGCGACACCGGCGGGGCCGGGCGGACGAAGGTCACCCGGCCGCCCCGCTCCCGCACGTGCGCGTCGGCCCACAGGAGGCTCCGCGCGCCCGCGCAGTCGAGGAAGCCGACCCCGGCCAGGTCGATCTCGACGTGCCCGGGCCCGTAGGTCGCCAGCGCCTGCCGGAGGCGGGCACGCAGCTCCGGCACCCCGGACAGGTCGAGGTCGCCGTGCACGGCGACGCGGACGCCGGCCTCAGACGGCGTGGTCTGGATTCGCAACATTCCTCTGGCCCTGCTCGCCCAGCAGCTCCGCCGCGAGCTCGGACACCTTCCGTCTGCTGTCCCTGGCCTGCTTGCGCAGTCCGGTGAACGCCTGCGAGGCCGTCAGGTCGTGTTTGCCCATGAGATAGCCGATGGCCCGCTCGATCACGACGCGGTAGTCCAGGGCGTACTGGAGCTGGCCGGCCAGCGCCGCCTTCTCGTCCGCCTCCATCGACGCCACGAGGACCTGCTCGATCACGTGCGCGTACGCGTGGAGGGACTGGGTGTCGCTCTCCTGCCACTCGTGCGGCGCGTCCTGGTAGACGTTGAGGGTGCCCACGGGCACGCCGCCGAGCCGGATCGGCACTCCCGCCACCCCGCGTACCTCGGGGTGCAGCAGGTCACGCAGGGCGGGCCAGCGCCGGTCCGACCGCACGTCGGCCGTCGTCACCGCGGTGTCGCCCGCGTACGCCGCCACGCACGGGCCCTGGCCCGTCACCGCCTGGGCGCGCTCCAGGCTGCGGCCGCGCTCGTCGGTGGCGAAGAGGTAGCGAAGCGTGCGGTCCTCCTCGGCGAACATCAGGCCCGCGCCGGAGTATCCGAAGAGCCGGTCGACCACTTGGACGATGCGCTCAAGGTGGTGCACGATCCCGGTCGCCGCCCTGTCCTTCTGCAGACGTCGCAGGCTGGTGAGAAGAGCCTCAGGATCGATATAAGTCATTCCGTGTCCTCTCGTGAACCTCACCTCGCACGGCCGTGGCCTGGGGGAAGAGGCGCCGATTCGGCCATCACGACTGCCCGGAGAGGGCTCGGTCAGTCCTGATCTCCGCCAGATCTGACGTGATCCCCCATGCGGGATCTTCGATGGGCCTGGCGGAGTGCCGGTGAGGACGTTCTCGAGAACGGACGACGCGTCCGATGCCATCGCGAGCCCACTTTCGTACGGAGAAGCGGCCGCGGACACAGGGCGGAGTGTTCCTCAGCCTAGTGGGCTCCGAGCGGTGGTAGCCAGGTGATCCCGGAGGTCGCCGGAAGGACCGGCAACCGCCGGGACTGCGAGAGGCATGAGAAATCCGCCCTCCCGCAGGGGAAGGCGGATCGGAGAACGCCGGGAAGACGGCGTGGTGGCGGACCAGTGGGACCTACGCGGGCCGGGCCCTGTCTTGGTTCCGGCGTCCTGCTCCGGCGTCTCGTCCGGGCGTCTCGTCCGGTCGGCTCGTCCGGTCGGCTCGTCCGGGCGGCTCGTCCGGGCGGCTCGTCCGGGCGGCTCGTCCGGGCGGCGTACGAGGCCGGGATCGCTGCCGTCGCCGGACGAGCGTGAGCGGATGTCGGCCCTGCTCGCCCGGCTGCCGCACAGCATGGCCATGCCAGGGGACTAGCCCTTGACCTTCTTGCCCTCGGGGGTGACGGCGTGCCACTCGCCGCCGAAGTCCTTCACGTCGTTGCCGAGCACGTCGCCGGCCTTCTGGTCCTTCGAGTAGTAGTAGAGCGGGTGCTTGTTGTAGGTCACCTGCGTGGTGCCGTCCTCGCGGTGGAGGGTCCCGAGCAGGTTCGGGTGCACACCCGTGCCGGCCTGGGGCGCGCCGACGGTGAGCACGGGCGGCCACGCGGCGGCGCACGCCTGGGTGCAGGCCGAGGTGCCGCCCTTGTCCTTCGTGAACAGGTACACCGTGCGGCCCTCGATGCCGACCAGCACGGTGCCGAGCGAGGTGGACGCCGTGTCGATGCGCGCGGGCCCCGTGGGGGACGCCTGGACGGGAGAGGTCGGCGACGCCGGGTAATCGGTGGCGGACGGCGTCGTCTCCGGCTGGTTCTCGGAGGGCTCGGGCGTCTGCGACTCGTTGAGCTGGTCGTTGGCGACGCGGCTGGCGTCGTCGCCGGCACCGCCGCATCCGGCGGCCAGCAGGCTGATCGCGACCGCGCCGGCATACAGCAGTTTCCTCATGTTCGGCCTCCTGGAGAGTGAGCGAGTCGGCTCCAAGGACACACGCGGCGACGGCGGCCCCGCCGCCCGGACGCGAAGATCCAGGACAGGCCTTTGCCGTTTCGTGGGTTCCCGCTCACGGGGCTCTCACCACCCTCAGGGCGATTCCGCCACCGATGGGGATGACCATCTGGATCCGGGGGAAATCGCAGTAAGCCGTACGGGCAGGGCGGTGCGCCCCGACACGTGAACCGATCACAGGGGGGTGCCGAGGCCACCGGCGCGTGCGATGACATGCTGAGGCTGCGACGCCCGCCGGCGCGGCCGTCCGGCCCGGCGGGGGCGGCGTCTCCGGCGAACCGCCCCCCTTCGCCCGATCTCGTGTGACAGACAAGGAGCGTCCGGATGGCCGAGCGTACGCAACCGCCCACCATGGAACCGTCGGAGCTGAGGCGCCGCCTCGGCCGTACGGGAGTGTGGCTGTTCTCACTGTCGAGAACGGCGACCGCGGACGAGGCCAGAACGGCCGCGGCGGAGATCGAGCGGCTCGGATATCCGGCGCTCTGGGTGGGCGAGGCCCCGGACGGGCGGGAGGCGTACACGAACTCGGCGCTTCTGCTGTCGTCCACCGAGCGGCTGCACGTGGCGACGGGCATCGCGAACATCTACGGCCGGGACGCGGTGGCCGCGGCCAACGGCGCCGCGACCTTGGCCGAGGCATGGGGGTACCGGTTCGTGCTCGGCCTCGGTGTGAGCCACAAGCCGCTGGTCGCCCCTCGCGGCCACGAATACTCCGCGCCACTGCGGCTCATGCAGGACTACCTCGACGGGATGGACCAGGCGTCGTTCGGCGTGTTGCCGCTGGCGGAGAGGCCGCCCCGGGTGCTGGCGGCGCTGCGCCGCCGGATGCTCGAACTGGCGGCGCAGCGCGCCCAGGGGGCGCACACGTACTTCGTGCCGCCCGAGCACACCGCGAAGGCCCGCGAGATCCTCGGGCCGGACCCGGTCCTCGCCCCGGAGCAGGCAGTGGTGGTCGAGACCGACGCCGGGCGCGCCCGGGAGATCGCCCGCGAATACGCCGCCTTCTATCTCTCCCTGCCCAACTACATCAACAACCTGCGCGAGCTGGGCTTCTCCGACGACGACTTCGCGGGCGGGGGCAGCGACCGGCTCATCGACGCGATCGTGGTCTGGGGCGAACCGGAGACGATCGCCGAGCGGGTGCGCGCCCACCACGACGCGGGGGCCGACCACGTGTGCGTACAGCCACTGGCCGATTCGGTCGGCACGCAGACAGAGCACCTGCGGCTGCTGGCCCCGGCTCTCCTGGGATGACGGCGTGACCACGGCGGCTCCCGGGCGGGGGCGCGGCGAGCAGGGCGAGCAGAACGGCCAGGGCGGCCAGAACAGGCAGGACGGTCACGACAGGCAGAACGGGCAGGACGGGCAGGACGGGCAGGACCCGCTGATCCCGCCGGACCCGACGAGCCTGGAAGCATGGATGCGCCAGGTGCTCGGCCTGGCCGGCGCCCGGGCCTCCGCGTTCCCCCCGCCCCTGCCCACTCCGCCTCCGCTGCGCACTCCGCCCCCGCTGCCCGCTCTTCCGCCCCTTCCGTCCACCGGGCCGGGTCACCCGGGTCGTTCCGCGGACGCGGACGGCCCGGACCCCGGCGGGCACGCGAAGTAGCCCGAGCGGGCCGCGCGGGTGGCCCGGCGCCTGGTGGACACCCCCTTCCGCGGCAGAGGGGAGCGGCGGCGTAGGGTCCGGTGCATGACCGATCACTACGATGTCGTCGTCCTCGGCGCAGGGCCCGGCGGCTACACCGCCGCGGTCCGTTCGGCCCAGCTCGGGCTCACCACAGCGGTCGTCGAGGAGCGCTACTGGGGTGGTGTCTGCCTCAACGTCGGATGCATCCCCTCCAAGGCGTTGCTGCGTAATGCCGAACTCGCACACATCCTCACGAACGAGACCAAGACGTTCGGCATCCAGACGGACGGCCCGATCACGCTCGACTACGGCGCGGCCTTCCGCCGCAGCCGCCAGGTCGCGGACGGGCGTGTCAAGGGCGTCCACTATCTGATGAAGAAGAACGGCATCACGGAGTATGACGGCCGGGGCAGCTTCACCGGGCCGAACTCCATGGAGGTGCGCGGCGCGGACGGCTCGGTGCGCACGGTGACGTTCGGCCACTGCATCATCGCGGCCGGAGCGACGACCCGCCTGCTGCCGGGGACGTCCCTGTCCGAGCGCGTGGTGACGTACGAGGAGCAGATCCTCAGCGAGACGCTGCCGGAGAGCGTGATCATCGCGGGCGCCGGCGCGATCGGCGTCGAGTTCGCGTACGTGCTGCACAACTACGGCGTGAAGGTCACGATCGTCGAGTTCCTCGACCGGATGGTGCCCCTGGAGGACCAGGAGGTGTCGGCCGAGCTGGCGCGGCGCTACCGGCGGCTCGGCATCGACGTGCTGACCTCCACCCGGGTCGAGTCGATCGACGACAGCGGCGACAAGGTGCGGGTCACGGTCTCGAAGAACGGCGAGACGTCCGTGCTGGAGGCCGACAAGGTGCTGCAGGCCATCGGCTTCCAGCCGCGTGTCGAGGGATACGGCCTGGAGAACACCGGCGTACGGCTGACCGAGCGGGGCGCGATCGCCGTGGACGGCCGCTGCCGTACGAACGTGCCGAACATCTTCGCCATCGGCGACGTCACCGCGAAGCTCATGCTGGCGCACGCCGCCGAGTCGATGGGCATCATCGCCGCCGAGACCATCGCGGGGGCCGAGACGATGGAGCTCGACTACGTGATGATCCCCAGGGCGACCTACTGCCAGCCGCAGATCGCGAGCTTCGGCTACACCGAGGCCCAGGCCCGCGAGCAGGGCTTCGACGTGAAGGTGGTCAAGTTCCCGTTCACGGCCAACGCCAAGGCGCACGGCCTGGGCGACCCGAGCGGGTTCGTCAAGGTCCTCAGCGACGCGAAGTACGGCGAGATCCTCGGCGCCCACCTCATCGGGCCCGAGGTGACCGAGCTGCTGCCCGAGCTGACCCTGGCCCAGCAGTGGGACCTCACCGTGCACGAGGTGGCGCGCAACGTCCACGCCCATCCGACCCTGGGCGAGGCGGTGAAGGAGGCGATCCACGGCCTGGCCGGACACATGATCAACATGTGAGCAGGTCATGGGCCGCACGGTCGGCTTCCGTGGGGCGGTGCGCATGGACGTGCTGCGGCGGATGGGCGTCCTGGACGAGATCCGCCGCCTGCGCACCGGCCCGGGCCCATGGCGGCCACCTCGACAACGCTCCAGGACTGTGCGGCCTGAAATGCGGAAATGCCGATTACCGAACACATATTCGGCTCCCGCCGCCATTCCTTGGGAAACACTTCCCACGGCGCCGATTAATGGTCGGCTACGCTGGGAGATCAGGCCGTACGCGAAACGCCGTGGCCGCGTGCGGGCGAACAATGCGAGGGCGGCCCGATGGCGAGGGACAACGCGAAAAACACCGGCTCCCCGGTCGGCGCGAACACGCTGATGACCCTCATGCGCGAACTGGCATTCCCGCCGTGCGCGATCGAACGGACCTCGGTGGTGCCGCAGGACGTCACCCGCCGGGAGAACGACGCGGAGCACTCCTTCACCCTGGGCCTGGCCGCGGTCTGCCTCGCCCCGCTGGTCGACCCCGCCCTCGACCCCGGCCGGGTCGCCAGATATGCGCTGGTCCATGACCTGCCCGAGGTCCACGCGGGCGACGTCTCCGTCTACGCCGGCCCGGCGGAACGCGAGAAGAAGGCCGTGCGCGAGGAGGAGGCGCGGGAGATCATCGCCCGTGACTTCGGCGGGACGTTCCCCTGGCTGGTGGAGGACCTGTACGGCTACAAGGCGCAGCACGACCCGGAAAGCAGGTTCGTCCACGCCCTCGACAAGCTGCTCCCCCACGTCAACGTGCTGCTGGCCGATCATCACCCGCTGCGGCCCACCTGGGCGGCGTACAAGCGCACGGAGATCACGGCCAGGCGGAAGATCCGCATGAGCTGCCCGGCACTGCTGCCGTTGTTCGACGAGCTGTGCCGGGAGTTCGCGCGGCGCCCGCACCTGTTCTCCGGCGGGCTGTCACCTGGCGTGGGAGATGACGATGTTCGCGACGGCGAGCAGGGCCGCGCCGCAGACCGCGCACAGCACCCTCAGCGACAGGTCGGCGCCCGGCCCGAGCACGGCGGGCAGGGCCACGAGAACGGCCCCGGCCGCGGCGGCCGACGCCCGCGTGAGGAGACGCGACCGCGAGCGGCGCACGATCACAGGAAATCCGGCGCTCGTCGTCAGTGAGCCGCCTCCCGGCTCCGGGCCCGCCCTGGTGTCGGCGGCCAGTGTGATCCCGACCCGCGCGAGCGCGTCGAAGCGCAGCAGCTCGGGCCGCAGCCAGAACTCCACCGTGTCGTACCGCGACGCCACGTCGTACGAGTCGTCGGACGCGATCTTCAGGAAGGTGCCGTCGGTCGCGCAGACCAGCCGCTTCGGGGCCGGCGTGTAGCCGTCGGAGTAGAAGCTGACCCGTATCCGCACGGAGTCGCCGTCGCTCAGGTGCAGCCGCCCCTCGGCGTCGAGCACGCCCGTCCTGCCCCTGCCCAGCAGCGGCTCCTCGGTGCGTACGAAGTAGCAGGTCCTGTACGTGGGATGCCGGGCCAGCCGCCGGGCCACCCCGAGCCACGCCTCCGGGTCGTCGCCGGGCCGTTCGTGCAGGTGGAGGTCGGGGAAGCGGGTGGTGGCGGGATACCAGCGCCCGCCGTTGGCCTCCGCGAGCCGGTCCACGAACCAGCCGCCCCTGGCCCTGATGTCCGCCTCGGTGAGCGGGAAGTCCTCCAGGTTCGCGTAGTCGTCCACCCGGAGCCGGAAGACGGCCATGTCGGCCACGCACGCGGTCGCCACCACCGTCGCGAAGCGTACGGGCACGACGAACGGCTCGGTCTCGGGCGACTCCCGGTCGGCCAGGAACGCCACGAGGCACCGCCGGCCGACGGCGGAGCCGCTCGCGATCGCCTGTTGCAGGGCGCCCGCCACGTAGTCGATCTCGTAGCGGAACTGGATGATCGCCCCTCTGGGCAGGGCCAGCGCCCGCAGCACGTCCTCCGCGTAGCGCCGCCTGCTGTCGGACGACAGCAGCAGCACCGAGGGCCGGGCTTCGTTTGCGCGCCCGGCCATGGACGCGGTCATGTGCCGGGTCATGGCCGCCTCCGGAGCTCGTCCAGGTCGCGCAGGCGGTCGGCGAGCGCGAGGAAGCGCGGCCACACCCGGTCTCTCGGCAGCTCGTCGAGGCGCAGGCGCGCCGCGCTCTCGTACCGCAGCCCCCGATCGGCCAGCGCCCGGTGCTCGCCCAGGGTGATCGGCTCGCGTACGCCGTCCGACTGGTCGGCGGTCAGGTCGATGACGAACCGCCGGGGATCGTGGGCCGGGCCGATCTCGACCCAGCAGTGATGGCTCACGTCCTCGACGTCGTCGCGGCCGACGCGCAGCCGCCCGTAGCAGTAGACGGGTTCGAGCAGCAGGTCGGTGCGGAGCGTGCGGGCGAGCCAGACGGAGGTGACCCCGCACTGGCCCCTGGGATCGCCCGCCGCGACCGGAGACTCCTGATAGCGCGGATGGACCGTGCGCTCCGACCAGCAGGGCTCCAGCATCCGGCGGTAGCCGAGCAGGCGGTCCCGCCACTCCGGCGAGGCGAGGTCCGCCTTGAGAGGCCGCACATGGTCGCCGCCCGAGTGGGTGCGGCTCGACACCCTGATCAGGCCCTCGATCCCGGCGACGTTCCGCTTCGCGGCCGGGGTGACCCCGAGGGCCATGAGCACGTTGTCCGGGGTGTCCAGGAGCTGCGGCACCGACTCCCCGGACATCCGGCGGGTCTGGAAAAGGCCTTTGCCGTCGTAGCAGTACGCCACGGGCGACAGGGCGACCGGCCGGAATCCCGACGCGACGAATGAGGTGCCGCAGAAACCGAGCATCGGATTGTATGCCGTGATGACATAATCTCCGGCGTTTTTCGCCCTGATCTCCCGGACCGCGCGGGCGATGGTCAGGCTCATGAGGTTCGCCGGAATTCCCGCCAGCCCGTGCATTCTTGTCAGGACCATTACGCGTTCCGGATTCACGTCCAGCCCGTGCCCGGTGAGCGCGTCGAGGACATACTGGCGGTCGCACCGCGAGAAGGCGGCGTACGTGATCGGCATCGTCGCGCCCGGCAGGAAGAGCCCGAACTGCGCGGCGGTGTCGGCCCTCTCGCTGTGGAGGTAGTGCAGTCTCGACTGGACCAGGTGGCCGGCGCTCGGCCCGACCTCGGCGAAGCGCAGGCGGGTGCGGTAGCCGTCGCCGAACGACAGGCTCAGGTCGCGGTGTGCCTTGTGCACGTTGAGGAGGACGGAGGCATGGGCCTGGTGGGCGGCGTCCTCCGCCGACTGGCGCACCTGCGCCGCCCTGACGACTGCCTGCAGCCGTATCTCCTCGTACACCTTGTCCGGAGACCAGCCGGCGATGGCCGGCCTGCTCAACCGGGGCAGGTGCAGTCTTACCTGGATCTCCAGGGTCCGGAGGCCGACTCCGACCGTCTCGGCGTCCGCGCGGATGCGCGTCCCCATCGCGCCGACGAAGGTCTCGACATCCGGATCACGAAGCCCGTCCACTCGCGCGCCCTCGCTTCGCGCTTTCTCCCTTCGCGGCGTACGCGTGGTCTTGGGCACTTCTTCTCCCGCAATCCGCGAGAATCTTGTCAGTGACGCCGTCAAGGATAGAACTCGGACCGCACGCCGTCAGGGTGCCCATCAAGTTGGTATCACCTTTTATCGGATTCGCCGGAATTGCGAGCCGATTTTTCATTGACGCCCGCTACGACAGACGCGAAGACGGCTCCGTCGGCGGCGGCTCTGCAGGCACCTCTCCAGGCGGCGGCTCTGCAGGCGGCGGCTCTGCAGGCGGCGGGGTCGGCGGGTAGAGGGCCGCGAGCGCGTGCGCGGTCACCGCCATCTCGCGCCGCAGCTCGGCCGGCTCCAGGACCTCCACCTCGGCCCCGAGTTTCAGGAACTCCGTGCGCGCGTGCGTCACCGACTCGACGGGCACCGTGGCGGTGACCCAGCCCCGCTCGTCCGGCGGGCCCGCCGTCTCGTCCACCGCCCCGGCGACGACCGAGCTCATGACCTCCCCGAGCCGCTCCCGCCCCTGCGGCGACAGCCGGATCACCGCCTGCCCGCGCAGCAGCCGTGACCGGAAGCCGGCCAGATGCTCACGCCAGTGCCGCTCCAGGTCGAAGCCGTCCGGGCGCTCGAACGTCTCGTCGGTCACGGTGAGGGCGAGGATCTGGCCGACCCGGTAGGTGCGCAGCGCACCGTCGCACCGCGCCACGAGGTACCACTTCCCCGCCTTCAGGACCAGCCCGTACGGCTCCAGCCTCCGCTCGACCTCGCAGGGCTCCGCCCAGCGGCGGTAGCGGACGTGGACGACCCGGGTGTTCCAGACGGCCTCGGCGACCTCCGGCAGGTACGGCGACCGGTCGCCGTCGTAGTACCAGCCGGGCGCGTCGAGGAGGAAGTGCTCCCGCACCCGCCGCGCCTCCTCCCGCAGCCCGGCGGGAAGCGCGGCCTCGATCTTCAGCTCCGCGGCGGCCAGCAGCGCGCCGAGACCGAGGTCGGCGGCCGGTCCCGGCAGCCCGGCCAGGAACAGCGCCGCGGCCTCCCGCTCGGTCAAGCCGGTGAGCCGGGTGCGGAAGCCGTCCATCAGCCGGTAGCCGCCCTCGTGCCCGGCCTCGCCGTACAGGGGGATGCCTGCGGCGTGCAGCGACTCGACGTCGCGGTAGATCGTGCGGACGCTGACCTCCAGCTCGTCGGCGAGCTGCCGGGCCGTCATCCGGCCACGCGACTGCAACAGCAGGAGGATCGACAGCAGCCGGGACGCACGCACGCCCTCACCATCGCACGACTCCACTGACGAAGGGTGTCAGTGAAGCGGACCTACCGTTCCCGGCATGGCCTTCACGGAGAAACTGCTCTTCGTGCCGCCCCCGATCGAGGTGAGCGGCTATCACGTCAAGCGCTACCACGTCACCGCCGACCCGGACGGCATCGCCCCCGAGGTCGAGAAGGCGGCCTACGCCGTCCTGCCCGAGCTGCTGCCGGAGCCGGACGGCACGCCCCCGGCCGCCTTCGTCGTCCTCCACAGGGGCGGGGACGACGGGGCCTACATCAACACCTACACCTGGGCCTGGGACAACGCCCTGCACTGCGGCATCGCGGTGGCCGGTCAGCCCGTGCTGGGCTGCCCCGACCGGGACCCCACCCACTTCGTCCGGCTGGAACGCCCGCTCATCGGCTGCGTCTGGGAGCTGCCGCCGATCCTGCACGAACGCGATGCGTGGGTGCGGCACGTGCTCGCCCCCGACCGGCCCGACCTCGCCGCGTACCTCGCCGACACGCTGCCCGAGGGCACGACGGGAGACCACCGATGAAACGACCACGCGTGCCGATCAGGGGCGACGCCCCGGGCGCTTGACCGGGAGATCACCTCGGGTGATCGTCGGGGCCTGCTCCACGAACCGGTCCCCCTTTCGACCCCGGAGTGATCGATGCGAAGAGCCCTGGCGCTCCCCGCGGTCTTCCGCCCGAACGGCACAGTCTGCTCGGCGCTGTGACCGGCCCTGTGATCGAGGCTGTGACCGGCGCTTTCTTGGCGTGATCAGGGAGTCGTCTTGCACCCGGTCTTGAGGGCGGGGTGAGAGACTCCTGAGCAAGCGCCTGCCGTGTCAGGTGCGAAAACCCCGCGGCTCATCGCCAAAAAACAAAGCCGCCCGGTGTGGTAACGGCGAAACCGCTGGAAGCCCGCCCTCCTCGCCGCGAAGGCCGAGGAGGGCGGAGCCCGCCGAGTCCCCCACCGAGCCCCCCGCCGAGTCCCCCACCGAGTCCCCCACCGAGTCCCCCACCGAGTCCCCCACCGAGTCCACCCACCGGGCCCCACCGAGCCCACCCACCGGGCCGCCCGTCGAGAGCTCCGTCGAGAGTTTCCGTGCAGGGCCCGCTGAGGAGCCGTTCCAGGGCCGTTCAGGGGCCCGTTGAGGAGGCGCGGTCGAGCACAGGGCCCGGTCAGGACGGGCCGCCGTCCGAGGGGTCACCGTCCGAGGGGCCGCCGTCCGGGGGTCACCGTCCGAGAGGCCGCCGTCCGGGGGGGCCGTATCCGCCGCCGCCGGGGGTCTCGATCTCCAGCACGTCACCCGGCTCGACCCGGATCGAGTCGCATCCCGCCAGGTGGACCACGTCTCCGTCCGCGCGCCGCACCCGGTTGACGCCCAGCGCGCCGGGCGCGCCGCCGGCCATGCCGTACGGCGGCACACGACGGTGGCTGGACAGCACGCTGACCGTCATCGGCTCGCGGAACCGGATGCGGCGCACGGCCCCGTCGCCGCCGCGCCACCGTCCCGCGCCGCCGCTGCCGTGCCGTACGGCGAACTCCTCCAGCAGCACCGGGAACCGCCATTCCAGCACCTCGGGGTCGGTCAGCCGGGAGTTCGTCATGTGGGTCTGCACCACCGACGCCCCGTCGAACCCGTCTCCCGCCCCGGACCCCGAGGCGACGGTCTCGTAATACTGACGCCGTTCGTCGCCGAAGCTGACGTTGTTCATCGTCCCCGACCCCTCGGCCTGGACGCCCAGCGCGGCGTAGATCGCGCCGGTGATCGCTTGCGAGGTCTCGACGTTGCCCGCGACCACGGCCGCCGGGTACGTGGGGGCCAGCATCGACCCCTCGGGCACGACGATCCGCAGGGGCCGCAGGCAGCCGTCGTTGAGCGGGATCTCGTCGGCCACCAGGGTGCGGAAGACGTACAGCACGGCGGCGGTGACCACGGCGGACGGCGCGTTGAGGTTGGTGTCGAGCTGGGGCGAGGTGCCGGTGAAGTCGATCATCGCGGTGCGGCGGGCGTGGTCCACCGAGACGCGCACCGCGATCACGGCTCCGGAGTCCGTCTCATAGCGGTAGCTCCCCTCGCTGAGGGCGTCGATGACCGCGCGGACCGAGCTCTCGGCGTTGTCCTGCACGTGCCGCATGTAGGCCCGCACGACGTCGAGGCCGAAGTGGCCGATCATCGCGCCGACCTCCTCGACACCCTTGGCGTTCGCGGCGATCTGCGCGCGCAGGTCGGCCAGGTTGGTCGCGGGGTCCCTGGACGGGTGCGGCCCCTCGGTGAGCAGCCGCCTCGTCTCCTGCTCGCGCAGGCCGCCACGGTCGGCCAGCAGGCGGCAGTCGAACAGCACGCCCTCCTCGTGGAGGGTCCTGCTCATGGCGGGCATCGAGCCGGGCGTCAGCCCGCCGATCTCCGCGTGGTGGCCGCGGGAGGCCACGAAGAACAGGATCTCCCGGCCCGCGTCGTCGAAGACGGGGGTGACGACCGTGATGTCCGGCAGGTGGGTGCCGCCGTGGTAGGGGTCGTTGATCGCGTACACGTCGCCGGGCCGGATCCCGTCGCCCCGGCGGCGGATCACCTCCTTGACGCTCGCGCCCATCGACCCGAGGTGCACCGGGATGTGCGGCGCGTTGGCGACGAGATCGCCGCCCGCGTCGAACAGCGCGCAGGAGAAGTCGAGCCGCTCCCGGATGTTCACCGACTGCGCGGTGGCCTCCAGCCGCGCGCCCATCTGCTCGGCGACGGACATGAAGAGGTTGTTGAACACCTCCAGCATCACGGGGTCGGCCGCGGTGCCCACGCCCGCGGCCCGGGGGCGGGCCCGCTCCCGTTCCACAAGCAGGTGCCCGTACGGCGTCACGCCTGCCCGCCAGCCGTCGTCGACGACGGTGGTCGCGTCGGCCTCGGCCACGATGGCCGGGCCGGTGACCGCGTCGCCGGGGCGCAGCCGTTCCCTCCGGTAGAGCGGCACCTCGCGCCACGCGCCGCCGGTGTACATCCGGACCGCCTCGGGCGCCCCGGCGTCCGATCTCTCGGCGAGGACCGAAAGATCGGGCCGCTCGGTCAGGCCCACCGCCTCGACGGAGACCGCCTCCGCCACCAGCGGCCGGTCCATGAGGAAGGAGTAGGTCCGCAGGTGGGCGGCCTCGAACGCGGCCACCATCGCGTCCGTCTCGGCCAGGTCCACCTGCAGCGGCGTGTCGGTGCCGTCGTAGCGCAGCCGCACCCGCCGGCTCACCCGGATGCGCTCGTCCGGCACCCCCTCATCTGACAGCTCGCGGCGGGCCGCCGCCTCCAGGGTGCCGGCGAGCCCGGTCAGGCGCCGCGTCGTGGCGGGGTCGAGCCGGGCCTCGACCGACTGCTCCCGCAGCACGGTCGTGTCGGCCAGCCCGATGCCCAGGGCGGACAGCACGCCCGCCATCGGCGGCACCAGCACGGTGCGGATGCCGAGCGCGTCGGCGACCGCGCAGGCGTGCTGCCCTCCGGCGCCGCCGAACGTCGTGAGGGCATATTCGGTGACGTCACGGCCCTTCCGCACGGAGATCTGCTTGATGGCGTTGGCGATGTTCGCGACCGCGACCCGCAGATAGCCCTCCGCGACCTGCTCGGGATCGCGCTCGTCTCCGGTGCGGTCGCGGATGTCGGCGGCCGTCTCCGCGAACCGCCGCCGCACCTCGTCCACGTCCAGCGGCAGGTCGCCGTCCGGGCCGAAGACCTCGGGGAAGTGGCCGGGCTGGATGCGGCCGAGCATCACGTTGGCGTCGGTGAGGCACAGCGGGCCGCCGTTGCGGTAGCAGGCCGGGCCGGGGTCGGCCCCCGCCGAGTCGGGGCCGACCCGGTAGCGCCCGCCGTCGAACCGCAGGACCGACCCGCCGCCCGCCGCCACCGTGTGAATGGCGATCATCGGCGCGGACAGCCGTACGCCGGCCACCTGGGTCTGGACGACCCGCTCGTACGCGCCCGCGTAGTGGGACACGTCGGTCGAGGTGCCGCCCATGTCGAAGCCGATGACCTTGTCGAACCCGGCAAGCCGGGACATGCCCGCCATGCCCACGACGCCCCCGGCCGGGCCGGACAGGATGGCGTCCTTGCCGCGGAAGTGCCCGGCCTCGGCCAGCCCGCCGTTCGACTGCATGAACATCAGCCGTACGCCGGGCAGTTGGCGGGCCACCGACTCGACATATCGGCGCAGGACGGGAGACAGATAGGCGTCGATTACGGCGGTGTCGCCGCGCGGCACCAGCTTCATCAGCGGGCTGACCTCGCTGGAGCAGGACACCTGGGCGAAGCCCGTTCGCCTGGCCAGGCTCCCGATCGCGCGTTCGTGCGCCGGGTGGAGGTGGCTGTGCAGGCAGACCACCGCGACCGCCTGGACGCCCTCCTCGCGCAGCCGACGCAGCTCCGGCGCGAGCGCGTCGAGGTCGGGCGGGCGGAGCACCGTGCCGTCGGCGGTGATCCGCTCGTCCACCTCGGCCACGTGCTCGTACAGCATCTCCGGCAGCACGATCCGCCGCTCGAAGATGTGCGGGCGGTTCTGGTAGCCGATGCGCAGCGCGTCGCCGAACCCCTTGGTGATGACCAGCGCCGTACGCTCGCCGCGGCGTTCCAGCAGGGCGTTGGTGGCGACCGTGGTGCCCATCCGCACCGACTCGATCCGCTCGACCGGGATCGGCTCTCCCTCGGGGACGTCCAGCAGGGCGCGGATGCCCGCCACCGCCGCGTCGGAGTAGCGCGCCGGGTTCTCCGACAGGAGCTTGCGCGTCACCAGCCGTCCGTCCGGGCGCCGGGCGACGACGTCGGTGAACGTCCCGCCGCGGTCCACCCAGAACCGCCACCGATCTCCGGACATCGGATCCCCCTCCGCACGCGTACATCCCCGTGCATCGAGGGCGCATGCCCAGACATAAATAGGGCGACGGATCTCCACATGCCGGACATATGATCGAGTGCCGTTTTCCGGATCACCCGGACCGGCTTCAGGGGAAGGTGATCTCGGCGGTGGTGTCCGTGCCAAGTGGGGAACGCAGCAGGGGCATCGGCGCCCTCGTCACCGGCAACCTCCTCGGCGGCGTCGCGGTGGCCTCCGGCATCGCGGTCGGCGGGCTGCTCCTTGAACGGCTCGGCGGCACGTCCGTCGCGGGGCTCGGCCAGGCCGCGAGCGTGCTCGGCGCGGCGGTCGCCGCGGTGCCGCTGGCCGGCGTCGCGGCCCGGCGCGGACGGCGCCGTTCGCTCACCCTGGGGTATGCCATCGCCGTGCTCGGCGGCGCGCTGATCGTCACCGCCGCCGTCGTCGCGCAGCTCGCCGTGCTGCTGGCCGGGCTGGCGCTGTTCGGCGTCGGGCAGGCGGTCAACCTGCAGTCCCGGTACGCCGCGGCGGACGGCGCGGCGCCCGGCAACCGGGCCAGGACGATGTCGATCGTCATCTGGGCGACCACGATCGGGTCCGTGGCCGGCCCCAACCTCAGCGAGGTGGCCGACCGGTTCGGCCGGTGGCTCGGGCTGCCCGGCCTGGCCGGGCCGTACGTGTTCTCGATCGTGTCCTTCGCCCTCGCGGGCGCGGTGGTGACCGTGTTCCTCCGCCGACCCACCGCGCCGTCCTCCACCCCGTCAGCACCGGGCTCCGGGCAGGCCGCCCCGGCCGCCCCGGCCGCGCCGTCCGCACCGTCCTCCGGCCCGGCGGCACCGGCCTCCGGTGAGGCGGTCACGAGTGCCCGGGCGGTGGGCGCGGTGGCGGCGCTGCGCTGGGCTGCGGCCGACCTGGCGGCGCGGTTCGCGGTCGTGCTCATCGCGGTGGCGCACGCGATGATGGTCATGGTCATGGTGATGACGCCGCTGCACATGCAGCACCACGGCATGTCACTGCAGCTCGTGGGCGTGGTGATCAGCCTGCACGTGCTCGGCATGTACGCCCTGAGCCCGGTCTTCGGCTGGCTGGCCGACCGGATCGGCGCGGTACGCACGGCGTGCGGCGGGATGCTGCTGCTCGTGGCCGCCGTCACGCTCGGCTTCGTGGCCGCCTCCGCCGGGGAGGGCAGCACGCTCACCGCGCTCGCGCTGATCGTGCTCGGGCTGGGCTGGTCTGTCTCGTTGATCTCCGCGTCCGCGCTGCTCGCCGGCACCGCCGCGGACGACGTACGGGTGCCGTTGCAGGGCGCCACGGACGCCGGGATGAACTACGCGGGCGCCGCCGCGGCCGCGCTGGCCGGGCCGATCCTCGCCGCGGGCGGCTTCCAGGCGGTCAATGTCGCGGCGGCGGCCATCCTGGTGCCCGCCGTCGCGGCGGCGATCGCCGTCCTGCGCCGGGGCCGGGCGGCCACGAAGGAGGGTGACGACGAGCGGCGCGAGCGCGTCCGGCCCTGATCCGGCCCGGAAGTCCCTCTCGCCCCGACGGCGAGAGGGCTTCCCTCCCGCGATCAGGCCTCCCGCTTCGGGATGACCCGCTTGACCGCCACCGCGGCGGAGGCCAGCGTGAACAGGCCCAGGGCGATCCAGAGCGCGTTCCAGCCCATGAACGGGGCGGTCAGCGCCGCGCCGCCGAAGCCCGCCGCAACGCCCCCGATGGGTGGGTTGTTGTACATAATCACCATTTCCTTTCCCGACGCCATGCGGCGTCCCAGAAGGCTTTCGCCTGTGCGATCTGCAAGAAGACATCGAAGATCATTTCGACGACGAGCAGGGCGGCGAGAGCCATCTGTACGCCGCCCCTGCTCCGCACGGTCACGACCCGCTCGACCATGAAGACGCCCGTGACCGCCACCCAGAGCGGATGTAAGGCGAGTGCGCCCGTGACCGCGATCGACCAGGCCGTGGCGCCCAGGTACGCGAAGATCACGATGATTCCGATCAACGACAGGAGCTGGCGCCCCCAGTAGGGCAACGTGATCCGCGTCCAGCCGTAGTCGGTGAGGTTCTCCAGCGCCCCTCGCTTCCACCGCAGCCGCTGCTTGAACAGGTCCCTCCAGGTCTCCATGACCTCGGTCGTGAGCGTGCACTCCGCAGGGCACAGGATGCGGAAGTCCAGGTGCAGCAGCGCCAGGGTGAGCTCGTTGTCCTCGGTCAGCACGCGCACGTCGTACACCTGGTCGCGACCGGGGAGACGACCACTGCGGCGGGCCCTGACGACCTCCTTGAGCGCGAGCGCGCGAAACAGCGTCGCCGTCCCGGTGAGCACCAGCGCCTTTCCCCGCAACCGTCGCACGTCGCGGGCGTAGCGCGCGTACTCGTTGCGCTGGAACATGCCCACCAGGCCGCCGCCCGGCTTGCCGGTGAAGGTGCCCCCCACCGCGGCCAGTTCGCCGGTGGCCAGGCGGAGGACGGCGTGCTCGATGAAACCGGGGTCGAGCGCCGAGTCCGCGTCCATGACCAGTACGGCATGCCGAGACCCCATCTCGGGCAGCAGAGCCTTGAGCACCTGGTTGAGCGCGCCCGCCTTCTTGTGGCGGTTGCCGACCGTCTCGATCACCTCGGCGCCGTGCGCGCGTGCGATGTCCGCGGTCCTGTCGGTGCAGTTGTCCGCGATCACGATGACGCGGTTGGGCCTGCGCCGCTGGCCGTGCAGGGACGTGATCGTTTCGGCGATCTGGTCCTCTTCGTCGTGCGCCGGGACCAGCACGGTGACGTGCATGCGCGAGGGGTCGACCTCAGGAAGGTCCCGCTTGCCGTCGGCGCCCTTCACGGCCCGGCGCCGGCCCCCACGGGCCGCGGCGAGGATGCTCGGACGAACCGGCGTGGCCGCGGGTCCGGAATGCCCGGCATCGGGGACGTGGCCGCGCCCGATCTCCGGCGGCCCGGTCAAATTTTCCGACTGAACCACTCAAACCGTCCAGATCACCGCAAACAGCCATATTTAGGCAACAACTTCCAGAAGGTTACACGCGTGACGGGAGTGCCTGCTTGTCATGAAAGCGACATATGATGTCCCGGAAGGTCTCAGTATGGAAACGGTGATGAAATGGGCAGGGCTGCTGTCGCCGTCCTCCTGGGCCTGTCCGCAGTCGCAGTCGCCGTCACGGTGGCAGTCCCGGTGGCCGTCACGGTGGCCGCCGGGCGTTCCGGCGACCGTCAGGCGACGCCGCCCAGCCCTCCCGTCAGCGTCTCCACCCCTCGGGCGCATCCGAAGGCCACCGCGCACGCCCTCGCGTCGTCGCCCCCGGTCATGCTGGAGATTCCGAAGATCGGGGTACGGACCACGCTGATGACGCTGGGCAAGAATCCGGACGGGACGCTGGAGGTCCCGCCTCTCGACAGGGTCGACGAGGCGGGGTGGTACCGCCTCGGCCCCTCGCCCGGGTCACCCGGCCCCGCGGTCATCGCCGGTCACGTCGACTCGAAGAAGGGACCTGGCGTCTTCTTCCGGCTCGGAGACCTGCGGCCGGGCGACACGGTGAGGATCTCCAGGAAGGACCGCACCCAGGCGATCTTCGAGGTGGATTCCCTGGAGAGCGTGCCGAAGGACCGCTTCCCCACCCGCAGGGTCTACGGAATGGTGAAGTTCCCCGGCCTGCGCCTCATCACCTGTGGCGGCGCGTTCGACACGGCCGGCGGCCACTACCGCGACAACGTCATCGTCTACGCCCACCTCGTCGCCGGCCGGGACCTGGGCGGCGCCGCCCTCCCCCGTTGATCAGCCGCAGGGACCCCTGCAGCATCATGAGGGTGTCCGCGGCCTTCGCAGAGCCGCCGGGCCGATCGGCATCGGGATGAGAGGAAGTGGCGGGCATGCGGTTCGAGACCGGCGTCGACATCGACGCCGCAGCGGAGCGGGTCTGGCGGGTCATGACGGACGTCACCCGATGGCCCGAGTTCACCCCCACCATGACCGCGATCGAGCCCCTCGGCGACGGCCCGCTCGGCATCGGCGGCCGGTTCCGGATCAAACAGCCGGGGCTTCCCCCGATGGTCTGGCAGGTGACCGAGTTCACCGACGGCGCCTCCTTCACCTGGCAGGCGACCGGCGGGGGCGTGACCACGGTCGGGACGCACGTGCTCACGCCCCGCGAGAACGGGGTGTCGGTCCGGCTCGGGATCGACCAGTCAGGACCGCTGTCGCCGCTGGTGAGCCTGCTGGCCGGCGGCCGCACCCGAAGGTTCGTACGCACGGAGGCGGAGAGCCTCAAACGACGCTGCGAGTCCGGCGCGGGCGTGTGAGGCAAGCGCGTCCAGGCCCGCGAGAAGCTGAAGGACTCATCACCGCGGGTCCTGGTGAGCGAGTGAGCGATGGGCCGGGGTCCGGGGACGTGACCTCGGGCTCCGGCCCACGCGGGTGACTACGGGGCCGGGTAGTCCGTGACGAACACCGGCGCGCCGACCTTGGTCGTGTCGGCCGCGTCGCCGACGCCGTTGACGACGTGGTCGATCGTCCCGGCGCTGAGGTTGACCGTCATGATGTGGTGCAGCTTCACGCCCGGGGTCTGCGGCACCTCGAAGCCGTTCTCGGTGTGGATCTCCGGGTTGTTCTGGTTGAAGACGTAGACGCCCGCGCCGTAGAGGTTGTGCCTCTTCACGCGGTCGCCGACCTTGTAACCGGCGTAGCCCTCCACGGATCCGTTCATCCAGTCGGCCTGCGTCGGCGGGTCGTACGGCAGCTCGTTCTGGTAGAGGATCGTCGTGCCGTCCTCGCCGTTCCAGACGGTGTTGTAGCGCTGGAAGTGCTCGACGAACAGGCCGGTCGCCGTCACGTGGTCGCCGTTGACGACGACGCCGTAGCGGCCGATGTTGGTGTTCCAGCGCTGCGTGTCGGTGAAGCCCTCGACGCCGTGGTCGCCGCGCCACACCCAGGTGTGGTCGATGAGCACGTTGTCGCTGTTGACCTCGAGAGCGGTCTCGGTCTTGCCGACGTGCGGGCCGCCGACCCGGAAGTACACGTCGGACAGGGTCGTCGGGTTGTCCGGCGAGCTCCCGTGGCCGCCACCGGGCCCACCACCCGCAGGTCCACCAGCGGGCCCACCAGCGGGCCCACCAGCGGGTCCACCAGCAGGCCCAGCGCCAGCCGGCCCGCCGTGCTCCTTGCCCACCCGCAGCAAGACGGGGGACTTCTGCAGACCCGCGTCGACGGTGACGCCCGCGACGATCACGCCGGGAACGTCGGCGATGTCGAGCGCGGTCGCGCCGTGCGAGGCGGTGAGAGTGGCGTGCCCGAGGCCGAGGACCACGGTGTCGGGCCGCTTGACCTCGATGCTCTTCGCGATGTCGTACACGCCGGGCGTGAGCAGCAGGTTCTTGCCGCGCGCGAGCTGGCTGTTGATCGCCTGCACCGAGTCGGACGGCTTCGCGACGTAGAAGTCCGACAGCGGCACCGTACGGCCCGGCGTCATGCCGTCCGCCCACGAGATGCCGCGCGTGTTCTTCCTGGCGGCGGGCACGCGGACGTTGAGCCTGCCCTGCGCGTCGGTGAACAGGTAGGGCTTCTCACGGCTGACGGGGGTGTTCTCCAGCGTGGTGTAGGGCGGGTCGGGGAAGCCCGACTCGTCCGGCGCGCCGACGACGCCCGAGAAGACCTGGTTCCACACCGCGTTGGACCACCCGGCGACCTCGGTGTTGCGGGTCAGCCACTGCTGCTGGGAACCGTTGGTGACGGACGGCAGGCGGGAGTCGGCGATGAAGCCGCCGCTGGCGTACTGCGGGCCGGCGGTGCAGTAGTCCATCAGCGACAGGGTGCCGCCGGTGACGTTGAGGCGGCGCATGGAGACCGCCTGGGAGACGGCCCAGAAGTTCGCCGACTGGCGGCAGCCGTCCTGACCCGCGGCGTTGATGTCGATCGACAGGTTCGACAGCGTGCGCCAGAAGTTGACGAGCGCGAGGCAGTTGCCGGTGCCGTTGTTCTCCAGGCAGCGGTTGTAGACCTCGACCTTGCCGTTGATGACGACGTCGGTGGGCGAGGCGCCGAGACCGGCGATCTCGGTGTAGTAGCCGACCTTGATCTGCAGCGGATGCTCGGCGGTGCCATACGTGCCGGGCTTGAAGAGATAGGCGTGCCGCTCGGTGCCCATCTCGTTGTCGACCTGCGCCGCGTGCGCCGCGTCGAGGGTCGCCTGGATCTGGTCGACCGGCATGCTCGGGTCGAAGACGGTGACGCCGGGCCCGAGGTCGGGCACTCCTCCGTGATCGCCGGGGCCACCCGGGCCCCCGGGGCCCCCGGGGCCCCCGGGGCCGCCGGGACCACCGGGACCACCCGGGACGGCGGGGGCGCCGGGGCCGTGGTCCGGTGCGGCGGGGCCGTGGTCCGGTGCGGCGGCGGCGGCCGTCGCTCCCGCCGTCACGACGGCGGTCGTCAGCACGAGACCGAACGTGAACGCCCGGCCGATGAGGCGGCGGCAGGAACGCCGCCTTGTGGGACTATCGGCGCCGGGAGTCCCAGAGTCATGAGTCTGGGTCGTCATACGGTTCGTCCTTTCCGCTGCGTGCCGCAGCCGAGAGAGCGCTCTCTCACGAGACCTTCTTGATTCAAGGCCCGAAAAATGTGTGGCACGTTTGTACCGCGCGGAACGGTCCCGACGCTATCCCTTGATTTTCCGCGGGATTTGTCCTTCGGCATGCGGAACCGCCCCGGAGCGGACGGGCTCCGGGGCGGTTCCGCGCTCGGACCAGGCGATCTCGGATGAAGCGGTCTCTGGTCGGGCGATCTCTGATCAGGCGGTCCCCGATCAGACGGTCCCTGATCGGGCTTTCCCCGGATCAGGCGATCTCCGCGAGATACCGCGCGTGCGCCGCGGCCAGACGGCCGCCGACCTCGGCCGTGCTGACGAGCACGGCCATGTTCGCCCGCGACGACCGGCCCTCGGTGGCCACGTCCACGGCACGCATCAGATATTTCGTGATCGCGTTGCCGCGTACGCCGTCCCGCTCGGCGGCGGCCATCGCGCCGGCGATGGCGGCGTCCACCTCGGAGGCGTCGATCGCGTCCTCCTCCCGCACCGGCGTCGTGATCAGGAACGAGCTGTGGTTGCCCAGCGCCCAGTGGTTCTCCACCGCCCGTGCGATCACCCGTTCGTCGTCCAGCCGCTGCGGACTGCGGATGCCGCTGGAGACGCAGTAGAACGCGGGGAAGTCGTCCGACCGGTACGACACCACCGGCACGCAGTGGGTCTCCAGGAACTCCATCGTCAGGTTGAGGTCGAGGATGCTCTTGGCCCCGGCGCAGACGACGGCCACCTTCGACCGGGTGAACTGGATGAGGTCGGAGGAGATGTCCATCGTCTTCTCCGCACCCCGGTGCACGCCGCCGATGCCGGCCGACGAGAAGAACGGGATGCCGGCCAGCTCGGCCGCCACCACCGAGCTGGCCACGGTCAGCGCGCCGAGCCCGCCCTGGGCCAGGATCACCGGCAGGTCCCGGCTGCTGACCTTGGGGATGCCGGGCGTCGAGGCGAACCGCTCGACGTCCTCGTCGGTCATGCCGACCTTGATCCGCCCGCCTTCGACGCAGATCGTGGCCGGGACCGAGCCGCCCGCGCGGACGGCGTCCTCGACCTTGCGTGCGGTCGCGGCGTTGTCCGGGTAGGCCAGGCCGTGGGTGATGACGTTCGACTCCAGCGCCACCACCGGGCGTCTTTCTGCGAGTGCGTCCGCGACCTCCTCGCTGAACACCAGCGGGACGCGCCCATGCTCGCGGGTCATCGTCGCCTCTCAGTTCGCGGCCGGGCCGTAGTTCGGCAGCTTGTTCAGCTTGTGCTTCTGGTTGAGGATCTCGGGGATGTAGACCTTCTCGTCCCACAGCTCCTTCGCGACCGGCTCCAGAATGATCGACACCGAGCCCTCCTCGCAGCCGAAGGCGCTCGTCATCGCCTTGGTCACCGCGGCGACCAGGTCGGAGTGCTGCTGCTCGGTGAGGGGGACGGGGAAGTGCTTGATGCTGACGTGCGGCATGACGATCTCCTTACTGTGCGTCCCGAGACGATCCCTGATGGCTTCGACCAGCTCGTCGATGTCCGGTTCCTTGAGCAGGCCGTAGTGGTCGGCTTCCAGGTCGACGACGACCGGAGGCGCCGCCGAGTAGCCGTTGCTGTTCTCCAGGAACGAGTAGTCGTCGCCCCTGGCCTTGAAGATGGTGATCGGCGCGTCGATCCGCCGCCGGGCCAGCTCGCGGAAGGTGTAGCTGAACTCGAAGGTCTCGCCCACCACCCGCATGATCCGGCGTACGAGGTCGATGTCGAGGTCGGGGAAGTTGCGGTGGATGAAGGCGGCGAAGCTCTCCTCGTCCACGGCCTCGGCCAGGCAGCGTTCCAGCAGCGGCCCGGTGATCGTGCCGGCGAAGACCGAGAACAGGATCGTGACGTACGCCTTGTTGCCGAAGCCGGCCTCGCGCTCGTGCTCGGCCGTGCCCGCCGTGTGGACCTTCGGCGAGCCGGGCGCGATCAGGAACAGGTGCTCCACCCGCTCGCCGGCCTGTTCGAGCTGGTAGGCGGCCTCGAACGCGACCCGCGCGCCGAACGAGTAGCCCCACAGCGTGTAAGGCCCGGACGGCTGGAGCCGGCGGATGGCCTTGACGTCCTCGGCCGCCATCTCGCCGATGGTCGCGTACGGCACCTCCTCGGGGTTGATCCCGTACGCCTGGATCCCGTAGAAGGGCTGGGCGGTGCCCATCCTGGCGGCCAGCGTGCGCAGGTTCATCGTGTAGCCGCCGAGGCCGGGCCAGCAGTAGATGGGCCGCTCGGAGCCCTCCCGCTGCAGCGGCACGAGCCGGGAGCACGCCTCCGCGCCGGTGCCGTCGAGCCGCCGGGCGAGCTTTTCGATCGTGGGGCACTCGAACAGCACCTGGAGGGGCAGCGAGCCGCAGAACTCCCGGTTGATCTTGTTGATCAGCCCGACGGCGATGAGCGAGTTGCCGCCCGAGGCGAAGAAGTCGTCCTCCACCGAGACGGTCTCCCGCTTCATCGCCTTCTTCCACAGCTCGGCGATGCGGCGCTCGGTGATGGTCCGCGGCGCGACGTACGGCCGGTCGGCGTTGTCCACGTCCGTCGCCGCGGACTCGGCCAGCGCCCTGACGTCGATCTTCCCGTTGGCCGTGAACGGCAGCCGGTCGAGCACGACGACCTTGTTGGGGATCATGTAGTCCGGCAGGAAGTTGATCAGGTCGTCCCTGATCATCTCCGCCGGTCCCTTCATGTGGACCGAGTCCTCCTTCATCCCCTCGCTCAGCCGCTGCTCGTCGCTCACCCGGCCGCCGATGAAGAAGTACGACGGGCCGGTGGGCCGGCCGTTGGAGCGGAGGATGTCGTCGATCCGGCGCGCGGACGGCAGGTCGAAGCCCGACTTGGAGCTGTATCCGGACGACATGAACCCGAGGTTCACGTCGTTCATCGACAGCCGTTGCAGCGTGCGCCCCAGGTCGATGTAGTGCAGCCACTCCTCGCTGTTCCTGCTGATCACCGAGATGCCGAGGCTCGACCGGTCGTACACCGCCTGGTTGATCGCGATGACCTGCTTCTTCAGGATGAGCTCGTCGGAGATGAGCCGCAGCCGCCCGTTCTCGTAGGCGTACTGACCCGCCCGCAGGTCGGCGATCTTCCCGGGATGCGCCTGGACGTAGAGGTCGACCTCGTCCCGGCGCGGCCCGCCGTACGGCACCAGCTCGAACGTGCCGAGGTAGTAGTCCTCGGCGGCGCAGTCGAGGTGGTCGATCGTGGCCGGGGCGTACTCCAGGGGCCTGATGTCCAGGCCGTACTCCGGCAGCACCTCCTCGAACAGGCCGACCATGTGGCCGGTCTCGATCTCCAGCACCTCGCGGATGTTGTTCTTGTAGACCGGCTCGATCGCCCGCTTCTTGCCGACGAAGTGCAGCTTCACGCGCGGTCGCGCTCCCCCGGCGGCAGGCGCGATCAGCACGAGCCGGTGGTCCACCGGGTGGTGGTAATAGAAGCCGGGCCGGAGGTCGCCGATCCCGTCGATCTCCAGGTAGAGCTGGGTCGCGTACAGCGCGCCCGGCGAGGCGTACGCGTACTTCGGCAGCAGGCGTTCCTCGCTGTGGTGCTGGCCGAAGTAACGCAGGATCTCGCCCAGGGTGTCGAGGCCGACGGTGTCGAGGCCGCGGGACCGCGCGCCCTCGGGCCTCCTGGCCAGCAGCTTCAGGATGTCGCCCCGGCCGACTTCGCCGCCCTCGTAGAACCGGTAGGTCTTGCGCGCGAACGCCAGCGCGCGTTGCCGCGCGGTCGCCTGCTTGCCCGGCAGGTCGATCACCGGCCTGCCGGCGAGCTCCGCGGCGTCCCTGAGCCCGGGATTGGACAGCTGCGCCTTGACCTGGAGCCGGCTCTCCTTGGACTGGTGGTGGGCGCCGTGGTTGCCCTGGTCCATCAGCGCCGCTTCCTTGGGGTTCAGCTCGACGCAGGCGATCAGGTTCTGGAAGCCGGTGCGCGGATCGTTCTTGACGATGACCGCGGCGTGCTTGACCCAGTCGTGGGTCTCGATGGCGAGCTTGATCTCGTCCAGCTCGACCCGGAATCCGCGCAGCTTGACCTGGTTGTCCGCGCGGCCGACGAACTGGACGGTGCCGTCGGCGTTCCAGTACGCGAGGTCGCCGGTCCTGAACACCTTGCCCTCGCCGAGCGGGTTGTCCACGAACCGCTCGGCGGTCAGCTCGGGCCGGTGCAGGTAGCCGCGGGCGACCTGGACGCCTCCGATGAACAGCTCGCCGATCTCGCCGACGGCCACCGGCGCCCCGGCCGGATCGAGGATGTGATAGTCGGTGTGATCGACCGGCGCGCCGATCGAGATCGCGTTCGGGCCCTCGCCGACGGCCGCCGGGTCGACGACATACGACGACGAGTTGATCGTGCACTCGGTGGGGCCGTACAGGTTGACCAGGGCACACCCGGGCATGGTGTCGAGGAAGGTCGTCGCCAGCCCCTTCGACAGCACCTCGCCTCCGGTGAAGACCTGCGTGAGCGAGGTGCAGCTCTGCAGCTCCTCGGTGTCGAGCAGCGCCGTCAGCAGCGTCGGGACGCACTGCAACGTGGTGACGTCGTGCCTCCTGATCACGTCGATCAGCCGCTCGGCGTCCCGGTAGACCCCGGGCGGGCCCACGACGACCAGGGAGCCGCAGACCGGCGCGAGGATCTCCCACTGTGCCGCGTCGAAGCTCATCGGCGTCTTCTGCACGATGACCTTGGTCTGGTCGATCCCGTACGCGGCGCGCAGCCACCGCATCTGGCTGACGATGCTGCGGTGCTCGATCATCACGCCCTTCGGCTTGCCGGTGCTGCCGGAGGTGTAGATGACGTACGCCAGGTTGCCCGGGCGCAGGCCCGGGTGACGGGCGTGTCCCGATGTCTCCGCGTCCTTCAGGGTGACGATCCGCGTCCCCGGGGGCGCGAGCTCGGACAGCCGATCCACGAGCTCGTCCTGTGTGACGACGACCCGCACGCCGGCGTCCTCGATCATGTAGCGGAGGCGCTCTTCGGGATATTCGGGGGACAGCGGCAGATAGGCGCCGCCGGCCCGCAGGATTCCCCAGACGCCGACCATCAGGTCGATCGACGGCTCGACGAACAGCCCCACGCATTCGTCGAGCTCCACACCGAGCTCCCGCAGGTGCCCGCCGAGAGCCGCGCCGCCCTCCGCGAGCTCGCGGAAGGTCAGCCGCCGCTCTCCGCAGACGACCGCGACGGCGCCCGGACGCAACCGGGCCTGAGCGTCGAGCAGATCCGGAAGACAGGCGTCCTCCGGTGGTTCCCGTCTCGCTTCAACGGCTGGAGTGGTGATCATTTCCTCCCCCTGCGATGGGCGGACAAGGATTACTGAGAGACCGCGGCCCTCCGCGCCGTCACCCGTCTCCCGCGCTGCCCCACGGGGTGACCGGTCTGGGCTGTGTCGCTGGGTGACCGGCCTGGGAGTGCGCCGGCCTGGGGTGCGCCGACTTGGCTTGCACGGCGGGGGTGACCGGCCTGGGCTGCTGGGGTGCGCCGCAGGCCGGTCGGGTCTGCCGCCGGGCCGGCGGGACGTGCGCCCCTCCCCGACGGGAGGGGCGCACGTCAGCGTGGGACGTCCGTGCCGAAGTAGCGGTCGCCGAAATCGCCGATGCCGGGGATCATGTAGGCGTTCTCGTTCAGCCGTTCCTCGATGGCCGAGGTCACGATCCGCAGGTTCGGGTGGCGCGCGTGGACGGCGGCGATGCCCTCCGGCGCCGCCAGCAGGGCGACGAAGACGATGTCGTCTTCCGCGACCCCGTGGTCGAGCAGCACCTGGACGGCGGCCAGCGCCGTCCCGCCGGTGGCGAGCATCGGGTCCAGCAGCAGCACGCTGTGCCGGTCGATGTCCGCGGGCAGCGCGGAGTAGTACAGCCGCGGCAGCTTCGTCACCTTGTCGCGCTGGATCAGAATCTTGCCGATCCGCACGCCCGGCGACATCACGCGCAGCTCGTGCTCCATGCTCTCCCCGGCCCGCACGACGGGCACCCCGCAGATCGGCCGGGCCGGCCGCAGGCCGTGGTACGTGCGCCCCACCGGGGTCTGCACGTCCAGCGGCTCGTACGGCAGGAGGTCGAGGGCCGTCTCGATGAGCTGGCGGATGATCCGGCCCGAGGTGGTGACGAAACGGTCCAGGGCGGCGTGCCGGTCACGGATGACGGTGTGCAGCGCCCGCAGCTGCCTGGTCTGCGGCAGCAGGTGCACGTTCTCGTGCACGGTGCCGGTGAGGGGGCCATTCGCGGTGCCGCTCACCGCGCCGTTCCCGGTGCTGCCCACCGCACCGTTCGAGGTGTCGTCCACGGTGCTGCCCCCGGTGCCGCTCACCGCGCCGTTCCCGGTGCTGCCCACCGCACCGTTCGAGGTGTCGTCCACGGTGCTGCTCACCGGGCCGGGCGCCTGCGTCGCCGTGATGGTCATGCCTTCTCACCCGCCTCCAGGGCGGCGAACGCCCGGCGGGCCTCCTGGACGAACTTGCGCACCTTGAGCCGGTCCTTGCGGCGGGTCACCGGGTCCTCAAGGCCGGTGTGCGCGTCGACCGCGGCCGGACGGACCTCGGTGATCGCGGCGGCGACGTTGTCCGGGTTGAGCCCGCCGGCGAGCATCAGCGGCTTCGGCGAGATCCGGACCAGCTCCGCGCTGATCGACCAGTCGTGCAGCAGGCCGGTGGCGCCCTTGGCACCGGTCGCCGGGTTGAAGGTGTCGGTGATGAACATGTCGACCCACTCGGCCGCCTCGTCCACGATCCCCGCCAGCTCGTCGAGGTTGTCGTTCTTGACCACGAGGCTCTTGAGCACGAACAGCTCGGGGGCGATGCGCCGCAGCTTCCGCAGTTCCTCGCCCGTGACGTCGCCGTGCAACTGGATCGCGGTGACGCCGAGCTCCGCGCAGAAGGTCTTGATCTCCTCGGCGTCGGTCAGGTAGGTGATCACGACGCCCCGGTGCTCGGGCTGGATCTCCTTGACGATCGCCGCGGCCTCCTCCTCGGTCAGGTCCTCGTTCTTCGCCGGCAGCCGCAACGCGAAGCCGAGCCAGTCCGCGCCCTCCTCGCGGATCAGGTCCGCCTCGGCCTGGTCGATGACACCCGCCACCTGAATCAGTCCCTGCATGTTGCCCGCCTTTCGAACCGGCCTGAGCGGCCTCGGTCGGAAACGAATTGCAAACGGCCACGAACAATGGCATTGAGCAGCCCGCGACAGTGCGGCCCTACGAGATGGAATTCGCTACGGCGCGAATAACTCCGGCCTGCGAGGCTCATTCAGAATTCGCCGCGGCGGGCTTTCCCCACAACCCCTAGCGGCCCCACAGCACGTCAGGACGATCCGGGACACCTCTGGACTTTTCGGGTGTCCATCATGCAGAGCACGACAGAGACGAGCCGCAACCCCTTACCACCCCTACAAAGAAACGACGCGTCCCGAGTCGCGTACGACTCTCGTTGACCCGGCAGGAAACGCGGAACTAGCCTCCGTTTCGGAATGCCCCGACGGGCGCACGCGAGAAACGGCGGTGGTGAGAATGCACCACGAGCAACCGATTTCCCGGACGATTCGCCGGCACGGTTCCCCCACCTTCGGGCACCGCCATCGCCGGATCTCGCGCCCGTCCACACCGCTCGGGTCGCCGCCCGGATGCCACTCGGGCACCACCCGGCGGCCTGCACGTCTCAGACCCGGCAGGCCGCACGTCTGGCCAATCGCTTAGCGCTAAGGTAAAGTCTCTTAGTGCTAAGCGATTTGCCTGCCACTGATCCACGACTGGTCCACGGTCGCCGGGGCCGATCGGCACCACCGCTCGACGCAACCGACGCACGACGTTCGCTTTCGCCTGCCCGGACCGGGCCCACGCGCACAGGAGGAACCAGATGACAGTCATCGAGTCCGTCTCCGCCGGGACCGGCAAACCGGATCGCGTCCCCATCAAGAACTGGCTCGCGGTGATCGCCGTCGCGCTGGGGACCTTCCTGGTGGTGACGGTCGAGAACCTGCCGATGGGCCTGCTCACGGCCATCGGCGGCGGCCTGAACGTCTCCGACGGCGAAGTCGGCCTGATGGTGACCGTGTCGGGCCTGGTCGCCGCCGTCACCGCGCCGCTGCTCCCCGTGGCGATCCGCGGGCTCGACCGGCGGGTGGTCCTGCTCGGCCTGATCCTGCTGGCGCTGGTGGCCAACGTCGTGTCCGCCGTGACTCCCACGTACGCCGTGCTGATGGTGGCCCGGCTGTTCGTGGGCGTCAGCATCGGCGGGTTCTGGGCGCTCGCCGCGGGCCTCGGCGTGCGGCTGGTCCCCGAGGCGCACGTCGCCAGGGCCACCTCACTGATCTTCTTCGGCGCCATGGCCGCCAACGTCATCGGCGTCCCCGCCGGCACGCTCGTCGGCGAGCTCACCGGCTGGCGCGTCGCGTTCGGCGCGGTCGCCGCCGTCGCTCTGCTGCTGGTCATCGCGCTGGGCGTGCTGCTGCCGCGGATGCCCGCGACCGAGCCCGTACGGCTGCGCACCCTGGCCGAGCAGCTGCGCGTGCCCGCCGTCCGGGTCGGCGTCGTCGCCACCTTCCTGCTGGTGTCCGGCCACTACGGCGCCTTCACGTTCGTCAGCCCGATCCTCCAGGACGTCTCCGGCGTCGGCGCCGCGTTCATCGGCCCGCTGCTGCTGGCGTACGGCGTGGCCGGGATGGCCGGCAACCTCATCGTCGGCGCGTGGGCGGGCCGCAACGTCCGCGGCACGATCGTCGTGGTCAGCGTCGCGCTCGCGGTCATCCTGGCGGCGTTCCCCCTCATCGGCGGCAACGCGGTCACCGGGTCGATCCTGCTGATCGCGTGGGGCTTCGCGTTCGGCGGCCTGCCGGTCAGCGTGCAGACCTGGATCATCAAGGCCGCGCCGCAGGGCGTCGAGGCCGCCACCGGGCTCAACACCTGCATGTTCAACCTGGCGATCGCGCTGGGAGCGCTGTTCGCCAGCCTCATCGTCGGGGTGGTCGCCGTGACCGGCGTGCTGTGGGTCGCGGCGGCGCTCGTGGTCCTGACCTCGCTGGTGGTGTCCGGCACCAAGCGGGTCTAGGAGGCTCTCTCGTCGCCCAGCGACATCAGCAGTTGCCTGAGGATCTCGGCCAGGTTCTCCCGCTGGGCGGAGGTGAGCCCGGCGAGCAGGCGGCGTTCGGTGTCCACGTGGTCGGGCAGCGCCCGGTCGATCAGTTCGCGGCCGGCGTCGGTCAGGTCCACGTGGACACCGCGGCCGTCCACGTCACTGGGCGTACGCCTCACCAGGCCCCGCGCCTCCAGCCGATCGAGACGCTGGGTGACCGCCCCCGAGGTGACCATGGCCGAGCGCATCAGCTCCGCCGGGGTCTGCCGGCCGCCGCGGCGCAGGGTGGCCAGGACGTCGAACGACGAGGGGTCCAGGTCGTGTCCGGCGAACGTACGGCGCAGCTCGGTGTTGACGAGCTGCGTCAGCCGCGACAGCCGGCCGAAGACCGCCATCGGGGAAACGTCCAGGTCAGGGCGGGCATCGGCCCACTGCTGCAGGACGTGGTCCACATGATCCGGCACACCGCACAGGGTACCGCCCGCGGCACCCGCGAGATCGAGAGGAAGTAGCGGCATGCGCATCACAGTCTTCGGGGCGACCGGGAACGTGGGCAGGCGCGTCGTCGCCGAGGCCGTGTCCCGCGGACACGAGGTGACCGCGGCGGCCCGCAACCCGGTGCGGCTCGCCGGGCTGCCCGGAGAGGCGCGTACCCGGGTCGGCGACGCGACCGACCTGCACGACGCCATCGCGCTGACCACCGGACAGGACCTGGTGATCACCGCGACCTGCCCGGCCCCCGGCGAGGAGCACCAGCTCGTCACGGTCGCCACCACCCTGCTCTCGGCGTGCGCCAAGACCGGCGCGCGCCTGCTGCTCGTCGGAGGCGCGGGCAGCCTGACCATCGAGGGCGGCGGTCGCCTCATGGACCGGGAGGGCTATCCGTCCTTCCTGCTGCCGATCGCGTCGGCGTGCGTCGGCCAGCTCGCGGCCTGCCGGGCCGACACCACCGCCGACTGGGCCTACCTGAGCCCGGCCGACCTGCTCCTCCCCGGTGAGAGGACCGGCCACTATCGGCTGGGCGCCGACGAGCTGGTGGTCGACGCCGACGGCGAGTCCCGCATCTCGATGGAGGACCTCGCGGTGGCGCTCCTGGACGAGGCCGAACACCCACGCCACCACCGGACCCGTTTCACCGTCGCGTACTGACCTCGCGGCCCTGGTCACACCGCCGCGCACCGACCACGAGACCCCGTCTCACCGTCGCACACTCGCCCCGAGGCCTCGAAGACGCTCTCGCGAACGGCCGGTCAGCCCGCGCTTTCCGGCCGTTCTCTTTCTGTCGGATCCGGTCTCTATACTCCCCGCATGTCAAGATCGCCGTCCCCACTCGACATCGCGTACGGTCTTCTGGAAGAGGGCCGTCTCATCGACGCGGAACAGCTCCTGGTGAGGGAACTGGGGAAGGCCGAGCGCGGGTACGGCCACGGGAGCCCGCAATGGGCGTCGGCCCAGGGCGATCTCGGCAACCTCCTGTTCAGCTCCGGTCAGGTCGACCGGGCGGTGGACTGCTATCGCAGCGCCTGCTCTTATCCGCCTGCGGGTGACCGAGAGGCGTACAAGGACCACCTCACCTATCGGCTCAACCTCGGCACCGTACTGACGATGGCCGGGCGGCTCGACGAGGCCGAAGACGAGTTGCGGCGCAATGTCCAGGAGCGGCGCGACTTCTACGGCCGTGAGCACCCTGGTTACGCCTATGCCCTGGAGCCCCTGGCCGACGTGCTGCTCCGACGTGGTGACGTCGGCCAGGCCCGTCAGATCGTGGAAGAGGCGGTCGGCACGTTCTGGCGGAGCGGCCACGAACGGGTCGCCACCGCGCTCGCGTTGCGGGCGGAGATCATCGTGGTCTCCGGCGGCGGCGAACCCGCCTTCGCGGATCTGGAGCACTTGCCGGACGGCATCGTCGAGCAGATCGCGCTCACCGTGATGAACCGGGCCGGCCAGGACCCGTCGACCGGCAAGGCGGTGCTCACCAGCCTGGTCGCCGCCCTGGAGGAGCGGCTCGGCCCCGATCACCAGGCGACGCTCAACGCCCTGTCGCAGCTGGCGAACACCGGCCACGACATCGGCGACGAAGCAGGGCGGGTGTGGGCGATCGAGAAGGTGCTCGCCTCCTACGACCGGCAGGGCCGGGCCGAGGACGCGCTCATGGCGACGCTCGGCCTCGCCATGGCGCACGAGGACGCCGGCGACACCGCCGCCGCGCTGCGGACGTTCGAGAACGCGTGGGCGCGTGCGGACCGCATCGGCCGTCACGAGCTGCGTGCCCAGGTCCTGCGCAACTGGGGGCTGGCCCTGTCGGCCTCGGGCCGTACGGACGAGGCGGAGCGGCGTCTGCGCGACGCCGTGGCCGAGGCCGACCGCGGGCACGACCACGAGATGCTCGGCCGCTCGCGGATCGCGCTCGGCCTGTTCCTGCAGCACGAGGAACGACTGGCCGAGGCACGGCAGGTGGTAGAGGCCGGGCTGGCGACGCTCGACGTCGCGCACCCCGACGCGATCACGGGGCGCAGCCACCTCGGCGCCATCGTCCAGGGCCGCGCCTGCGGCTGCGGAGACGTCCAGGGCACGATCGCCGAGGCGTTCCGCGAGTTCGTCATCACCAGGCTGCCGGCAGACCTCCTTGAGGACCTCGACGTGACCGTGGAGGACGGCGAGTTCGCGATCCAGGTGCGGCTCCGCCGGAAACCGGACCCGGCCGAGATCGAGCACATGAACCGGCTGATCGAGAGCGCGAACGCCGAGTTCCGCGGCCGGTTGACCTCTCGGAGGTAGCCCCGGCCGCGCACCCCAGACCCGTAACCCCGGGGCTGCACACGCGTGGCCGTGTATGGACCGCGCGCATGGGGGCCGCATATGGGGCCGAGTATGGGAATCGGCGCGTGAGGCCACACGGGACCTGCACGGGGCCGCACGCAATGCTCCACACGCGGCCCCCGCAACGCTCTGGCCCGCACGCTCAGAGCCAGACCCGCGCCCGCACGCCCGGGCCCGGCACGCACGGCACCACGCGCACGGGGCCGCGCCTGTGGCCCGCCGTCCGATGGCGTGGCACCATGTGCGGAGTCTCCCGTTCCGGAAGGGTCGGTCGATGCGGGCGCTCACGGATGCCGACGTACGCCGGGTGTTCGACCGGCTGGCGGATCGGTACGACAGCCAGATGCTGACTTGGGAGCGCCGCCTGTTGCCGGGCAGCCGGGAGTGGGCCGTCAGGCAGGCGCGCGGTCATGTCGTGGAGATCGCGGTGGGCACCGGGCTCAACCTCCCGCTGTACGACGCCGACACCACGGTCGTCGGGATCGAGCTGTCCGAGCGCATGCTGGAGCTGGCACGGCGACGCGTGGCGCAGGCCGGCCTCGGCGAGCGGGTGGAGCTGCGGCAGGGCGACGTACAGCGCCTGGACCTGCCCGACGGGGTGGCCGACACGGTCGTGTCCACGTTCACGATGTGCACCATCCCCGATCCGCTGGCCGCCGCCCGCGAGGCCTATCGCGTGCTCAAGCCGGGCGGGCGGTTCGTGCTGGCCGAGCACGGGCCGTCGAGCAGCCCTGTGATACGGGCCGGGATGCGGCTGCTGGAGCCGCTGTCGGTACGGTTCCAGGCCGACTACCTCACCCGCGATCCGCGGCCCTACCTCCAGCAGGCCGGTTTCAGGATCGAGTTGGTGACGCGGGCGACCCGCGGCATCAGCTTCCGGGTGCTTGCCGTCCGCCCCTGACCCGAACGCCGCGAGACCGCGGTCCCGCGCGAGGACGGTCGCGAGGGGTGGTCCGCGACCTTGGCCGTGTCGGTCATTGCGTCGGAGGGAACCTCCGGTCCTCACCGAGCCCGCGCCGGCATGAACCTTCGATCCGTGCGAAGCCCGCGCCGGCAGGCGCCTCCGGTTCCTGACGAGGCCCGCTCGCTCTCCTCACGCAAAGTAGTCGCAAGCTCGGTATATTCGGGGGCCCGGTCTTGGGCACAACGCTTCCGGCCGTCGCAGTGCCAGGCTCCCCGGCCCCGCCCTGCTGGCCCACGCCGCCCTGCCCCACCCCTCGTGCCGGGCGCGACCTCGTGAGCCTTCACGGAGCCTGCGTTGCCGGCGACCCTTGACCCTTCCGGCCTGCACCTCCGGACCGCGCACCTGGACCGTACGCCCCTGGCGACAGCCCGGAAGGCTTTGCGAGCCGTCTCTGGACGGGACGTTGCATCGAGGACTGCCTCGCTGGGCTGAGGCTCCATATTTGCCCAGGTCAGGGTTTGATTCGATGGTGTGTTCGAGGTAGGCTTGAGGCAGCCGTTGCAGGTGAGCCTAGCTGGCGGGCCGTTGGCCATACGCCGTGTGTTGAGCCGAGT
>NZ_JAATEK010000031.1:0-92432 GCF_012034195.1 Microbispora sp. CL1-1 | reverse complement strand
TGCGGTGCATGAGTATCCTGATGGCGGTGGCTTGACTGGGTAGTAGAGATCACCGCACGAGCAGTGAGGATGCAAGCAGTCGACGGATTCCCAAAGGGGCGATGGATGCCATTTCGCTCGGGAGTTCAAGGGGGCTGACGGAGCGGGCGCCGGGGGCGCGGGCCGGGACCGGCCGGAGAGCCGCACGCCCGGCCCGCTGGCCGCCCGGCGCGCTGCGAGCCGCCGCAGGCGGCTCGCCTTGACCTTGTAGAGAAAGTCCTCGCCGATAGGTGGTCATCTGTCGCTGTCTTCGTGCCTGGCGATCAGTGCTGGCGACGCGAACTACGGCGGCATGACGGCATCGGAGCACGTCAGACGTGAAATCGCGCTGGATGGTGGTCGCCAAGCCCTGGGCCGACATTCCATCGGTGACATGTTGCGCGAAGGGAGGTACTAGGGGCGCAACTACCACGTCAAGGATGTGGAGACGAGCGGCGCCGCCGGGAAGCTGACCCACATCAACTACGCCTTCGGGTTCGTCGGCCCTGAGGGCACCTGCTACTCCGCCGACCCCTGGGCCGACTGGCAGCGCCCCGTGCCCGCCGACCAAAGCGTCGACGGCGTCGCCGACTCCGACGACCAGCCTCTCAAGGGCAACCTCGGCCAGCTCAAGAAGCTCAAGGCCCGCCACCCCGGCCTCAAGGTCCTCATCTCCCTCGGCGGCTGGACCGGCTCCGCCCACTTCTCCGACGCCGTCCTCACCCCCGAATCCCGCGCCAAGCTCGCGGCCTCCTGCGTCGACCTGTGGCTCAAGGGCAACCTCCCCGGCCTGCCCGCAGGCGTCGCCGCCGGCGTCTTCGACGGCATCGACCTCGACTGGGAATGGCCAGGCTCCGCCGGAAACGACGGCAACGTCATCCGCCCCGAAGACAAGCAGAACTTCACCCTGTTCCTGGCCGAACTCCGCCGCCAGATGAAGGCCCACGACCGGCACGACCAACTGACCGCCTTCCTCCCCGCCGCCGCCACCAAAATCGACGCCGGCTTCGAGGTGCGGAAGGTCTTCGACCAGCTCGACTTCGCCACCGTCCAGGGCTACGACCTGCACGGCCCCTGGGAGAACCGCACCGGCCACCAGGCCAACCTCTTCACCGACCGCCGCGACCCCAACGACGTCAAATACAGCGTCGACCAGACCGTACGCGACTACATCGCACGCGGCGCACCCAAAAACAAGATCGTCATCGGCGTCCCCGCGTACGGCCAGGGCTGGACCGGAGTGACCTCCCGCGCCGACGGCCGCTACGCCACCGCCACCGGCCCCGCCCCCGGCACCTGGGCCCCCGGCAGCGACGACTACAAGATCCTCGTCAACAAACCCGGCAAACGCTACCGCGACCTGCTCACCGGCACCCTCTGGCTCTACGACGGCAACGAGTTCTGGTCCTACGACGACCCCGCCGTCATGCTGGAAAAAGCCGCCTACATCCGCCTCAAGGGCCTCGGCGGCTCCATGCTCTGGTCCATCGACCAAGACGACGCCAAAGCCTCCCTCACCACCGCCCTCTACTCCATCCTCCGCTGACACCCGGCCCGGGGGAGGGACTTCGTACGGCTCCCCTGCCTGGGTGTCTTCGAAGGCCCCCGATCTGTTCGGGGGCCCTCACTCGTCTTCGGTGTCTCTCCCGGGCGGGCCGCCGGTCTCGGGGTCGGCGACTGAAGGTGCCCTTGCCGAGCACGGTGTAGACGTCTCCGGCCTTGAGCAGCTCGTTGATGACCCGGCGTGCGGTGCCCTTGGCGATGCCGAACTCCTCGGCCATGCGCGGTTCACCAGGGACGGGGTGCCCCACCTGGTATTCGCCCGTCCGGATACGCCGTCGTATCTCTTCGAGGACGGCTTCCCATTTGAGCTGGTCAGGCCGGAACTCGATCACGGGCTCAAGAGTAGGACAGCAGGCGGACATCCTGGCCGCGCTCGGCGGCCCGCTCCGATCCCAAGGGGTCCGTACGCGGTTGATCAGCCACATCACCCTGCGGATGACCGGCTCCCCGGTGCGGGAGAAAGCGGGCTCCGAGCTGGACGTCTACGGCCTCGGTGTACTGACCACGGAGCGATGGAGCCGGGCGCGATGCGGCGTGGCGCACCATAGGCGCGAACCGAGGATTCCAACGGCCGGGCAGCTCGGAGGCGGGTGATGCCGGAAACGGATGCTCGGCCGTCTTAGTCGTCGCAGTACTTCGTCCGTCCTTGCCGGTCGAACTCGGCCTGCGGGAGCAGCACGTCGGAGACCTTGTCTCTCTCCGGGTCGTAGTCGTTGACGAGCACGGTGCCCGGGTTGCGCCTGAGCTTGCCCGCGTCGCTGATCTGGAACTCGACATGCGCGGTGGAGAAGGTGTTGTCGCGCGTCCAGCCGTACGCCCGATAGGTGACGTCCGGGTCGAATGAGGGGATCCCCTGATCGGCCCTCCAACCGTTCCCGGGGGCGTCGATCCGGAACGACGCCGTCTCCCCCGCCACCCGGGGAGCCCGATAGGAGGCGTCGTCGATGGCGGGATTGGCCGGCCCGCTCGCGTCAGGGTCGTACGTCTCGGGAGTGGAATCCTCCGAGTACGTGCGGTGGTAGACGGTCACGCCATCCGGCTGCCGCCCGCACCAGGCCAGGACGATGACGAGGTTCCCGTCCCGATCGAGGCCGACACCGGTGATCCCGTTGATGGGGACGGTGCAACCGGTCGCTCCGAAGGCGAGCAGTCCGACCACGAGCAGACCCGCGAGCCGTCTCATACGGCCACGGTAGATCGCTACGCCACCGAGGCCGAGGGCCGCGGGTGTTTCGTGATCAGGTTGCGACGACGCCGCTGCGATCTCCGAGCACGCGCTCGGCGATCCGGTCCCACTTGTCGCTGTGGCCGGGGAGATCGAGGATCCGCAGCATCAGGTCGCGGTCGCCGTGGTAGGCCCGGAACGACTCGGCGATCGTCACGCCGTTCGAAGGCCGGTAGAGCACCTCGATCTCGTCGCCGGCGCCGAGCTCGCCCTGCTCGACCACCCGGAAGTACGCCCCGGTGCGGTTCGCGTCGGTGAAGCGCTTCACCCAGCCGCGCTCGTCCAGCCAGTTGCGGAACACCACGCAGGGGATGCGGGGGGCGGTGACCTCCAGGACGGCCGTGCCGACCCGCCACCGCTCCCCGAGGACCGCGCCGGTCACGTCGGCCCCGGACGTCGTGAGGTTCTCCCCGAACTGGCCGTCACGCAGATCGCGGCCCATGATGGGCTCCCACCAGTCGTAGTCCTCCCGCGCGTACGCGTACACCGCCTGGTCCGGATGGCCGTGGTTGGCGACGTCGGCGCGCTCGTCGCCCGCGAGACCGTTCTCGCGGACGGCGATCCGGCCCTCGATCTTCCGCTTGTCGATCGCGGTGCGCCGCAGGTTGCCGGCCCAGTCGGCGTCCACGGCCCGGCCCACGTTCACAGAGAGGATGCGCATGACCAAACGTTAACCGATGGTCATGTTTCTCCGCGATCGCAATTAAGTTCTGGTCAACAGAGGGACGGCTACTTCTTGTTCTTGTCCGGGGCCTCGGACGAGAGGGCGGCGACGAAGGCCTCCTGCGGGACCTCCACCCGGCCGACCATCTTCATCCGCTTCTTGCCTTCCTTCTGCTTCTCCAGCAGCTTGCGCTTACGGCTGATGTCACCGCCGTAGCACTTGGCGAGGACGTCCTTGCGCATGGCCCGGATGTTCTCCCGGGCGATGACGCGCGCGCCGATCGCGGCCTGGATGGGCACCTCGAACTGCTGCCGCGGGATGAGCTCCTTGAGCTTCTTGGCCATCTCCACGCCGTAGGCGTACGCCTTCTCGCGGTGGACGATCGCGCTGAACGCGTCCACGGTCTCGCCCTGCAGCAGGATGTCCACCTTGACCAGGTCGGCCTCCTGCTCCCCGGACGGCTCGTAGTCGAGCGAGGCGTACCCGCGGGTCTTCGACTTGAGCTGGTCGAAGAAGTCGAAGATGATCTCGCCGAGCGGGAGCGTGTAGCGGATCTCGACCCGGTCCTCCGACAGGTAGTCCATGCCCTGGAGCTGCCCGCGGCGGCCCTGGCACAGTTCCATGATCGCGCCGATGAACTCGGCCGGCGCGAGCACCGTGGCCTTCACCACCGGCTCGAAGATCTGGCCGATCTTCCCGGCCGGGAACTCCGACGGGTTGGTGACGACGTGCTCCTTGCCGTCCTCCATGATCACCCGGTAGATGACGTTGGGCGAGGTCGAGATCAGCGAGAGGTTGAACTCGCGCTCCAGCCGCTCCCGGACGATCTCCATGTGCAGCAGGCCGAGGAACCCGCAGCGGAAGCCGAAGCCGAGCGCCGCCGAGGTCTCCGGCTCGTACACGAGCGCGGCGTCGTTCAGCCGCAGCTTGTCGAGGGCCTCGCGCAGCTCGGGGTAGTCGTCGCCGTCGATCGGATAGAGCCCGGAGTAGACCATCGGCTTGGGGTGCTCGTAACCGCCCAGGGCCTCGGCGGCGGGCTTGGCCGCGTTGGTGACCGTGTCACCGACGCGGGACTGGCGCACGTCCTTCACACCGGTGATCAGGTAGCCCACCTCGCCGACGCCGAGCCCCCGGTCGGACGGCATGGGCTCGGGCGAGATGACGCCGATCTCCAGCAGCTCGTGCTGCGCGCCGGTGGACATCATCAGCACGCGCTCGCGCTTGGAGAGGTGGCCGTCGACCACCCTGACGTACGTCACGACGCCCCGATAGGTGTCGTACACCGAGTCGAAGATCAGTGCCCGGGCCGGGACGTCGGGCTGCCCCACAGGCGCCGGGACGTGCTCCACGACGTGGTCGAGCAGCTCCTTGACCCCCGCGCCGGTCTTGCCGGACACGCGCAGCACGTCGGAGGGGTCGCAGCCGATGAGGCCCGCGATCTCCTCGGCGTACTTGTCCGGCTGCGCGGCGGGCAGGTCGATCTTGTTGAGCACCGGGATGATGTGGAGGTCGGCGTTCATGGCCAGGTAGAGGTTGGCCAGCGTCTGGGCCTCGATGCCCTGCGCCGCGTCGACCAGCAGGATCGCGCCCTCGCACGCCTCCAGCGACCGGGACACCTCATAGGTGAAGTCCACGTGGCCGGGAGTGTCGATCATGTTGAGGACGTGGCCGTTCCACGGGAGCCGCACGGCCTGCGACTTGATGGTGATGCCCCGCTCCCGCTCGATGTCCATGCGGTCGAGGTATTGCGCGCGCATCGACCTGTCGTCCACCACACCGGTGAGCTGCAGCATCCGGTCGGCGAGTGTCGACTTGCCATGGTCGATATGCGCGATGATGCAGAAGTTGCGGATCAACGCGGGGTCGGTCTGGCCAGGCTGAGTGCGCACCGAGGTCCGTTTCGACAAGATGATTGACTGCTGATCGGGCGGGCCGTCCGCCTCGCCTCGCGCTCGGCGGGCCCTCCCGAGGCTGGCGGACCAGCCACCCTCCATGGTGGCATGTCCGGGTGCTTGCCTTGACCACCAGACGTGTTCTGCGATTAGCCGCCATCGTCGTCGTGGCCGTGCCGCTCACGCTCGGCCTGGCCGGCGCCGCCGCGCTGCGCCTGCAGTACGCCGGCACGCCGGCCGGATGGGCCAGGACCACCGGGCACGACGCCCTGTGGATGGGCCACGCGTGGGTGGACGGCCGCCGCACCGAGGCCGACGTGCGGGCCCTCGCCGTACGGCTGCGCGCGAGCGGGATCAAAGACGTGTACGTCCACAGCGGGCCGTTCAAGTACGACGGGACTCTGCCGCCCGACCGCTACACCAACGCCAGAAATTTCCTGAAATGGTGGCGGAAGAACGTGCCGGACGTGCGGGTGTCCGCCTGGCTCGGCCAGACGGTCAACGACAACGGCAAGCTCCACCTGAGCCTGGCCGACCCGGCGACGCGAGCCCGCGTCGTGGCGGGGGCCCGCGACCTGGCCACCCTCGGGTTCGACGGAATCCATTACGACTTCGAACCGGTCTCCGACGGGGACGGGCCGTTCCTCAGCGTCCTGCGCGAGACCCGGCAGGCCATCGGCACCCGGCTGTTGTCGGTCGCCACGCAGCAGATCGAGCCGCTGACCGGCCTGCGCGCCCCCACCGCCCTGGCGATCGGCCACGACAAATACTGGACGCCGGACTACTTCCGCCAGGTCGTCGGCCTCACCGACCAGGTCGCGATCATGACGTACGACTCATGGACGCCGCTCAACTCCCTCTACGGCGGCTACGTCGCGCGGCAGACCTCGCTCGCCCTCGGCCTGGTGCCGGAGGACAAGACCCTTCTCATCGGGGCTCCGGCGTACCACGACCACGGTGTCTGGTACGGCGACTCGGCCGAGAGCGTCGAGACCGCGGCCGAGGGCGCGCGGCTCGCGCTCAGCGAGCACGGCCCGCGCACCGAGTTCGGCCTGGCCCTGTACGTCGACTTCGCGGCCACGGAGGAGGACTGGACGGAGTACGAGCGGTTCTGGGTGCGCGGCGGCGCCCGAGGGAGCGTGGACTCCTAGGGCAGGCCAGCCTGAGGGAGCGTGGACTCGTAGACCGGCCGGCGCGGACTCATAAGGTGGGCGGCCTGATGTGCGGACCGCGGCGGCCCAGCCGCGATAGCATGAGCGGGGCGGCCCTGTCGTCGTTGATTTGAGCGGCGACCCGGGCTGTTGGTATCCTGTCCAACTGCGTGTGGCGCGCCCTCTCACCAGCCCGCGCGCCCCATCCGACCAAGACTTAACACTGAGGCTTTCTTCGTGGCGAACATCAAGTCCCAGATCAAGCGCAACCGGCAGAACGAGAAGCGCCGGCTGCGTAACAAGGCCGTCAAGTCGTCCCTGAAGACCGCGGTCCGCAAGTTCCGCGAGGCTGCCGACCAGGGCAACGTCGACGAGGCCCTCGTCGCGCTCAAGGCCGCGTCCCGTCAGCTCGACAAGGCCGTCAGCAAGGGCGTCATTCACAAGAACCAGGCCGCCAACCGGAAGTCGGCGATCGCCAAGCGCGCCGCCGCTCTGCAGGCCGCCAAGTAGGTCGTACCGACGCGCACGCCGCATCCCCCTCGCGGGGGTGCGGCGTTTTCGCGTACCCCCGCCGGCGTGGCGCGCCCTTGTCGCATGCCCGACGGCGTTCGTATGCCCGACGGCGTTCGTATGCCCGACGGCGACTTGGTACGACGTGGGCACCTGCCGGTGTCAGGCCGGCGAAGGCTGCCGGGCCGATAAGGGTTGCCCGCGTCAGGCCGACAGGAGGCTGCCGGGCCGATGAGGGCCGCCGGCGTCAGGACCCGTAAGGGCTGCCGGGGCGGAAGGCGGGCGACGGCCGCGGATGTCAGGCGGGCATGGGCCGCGCCGCCTTCTCCGTCGTACGCCGCCGGACCTCGGGCAGGGCGAGCACGGCCAGGTTGACCACGGCCACCAGCACCGCCGCCGTGAGCAGTGGTGCCGCGGCGCCGGCCCAGGCGGCGACCGGCGCGGCCGCGGCGAGCCCGAGTGGCCGTGCCGCGAAGGAGATCAGCGCGTCGAGCGAGTCCACCCGGCCGAGGGCCTGCGGCTCCACACGCTGCTGCACCACCGTCTCCCACAGCGGCGTCAGCATCCCCACGCCCAGCATGGCGATCACGTACGCGGCGGTCACGACCACCGCCGGGGCGGGCAACTCCGCGGGGAACGCGAAGGCGGCGAGCGGGCATGCGTAGACCGCCGCGCCGACCGCCGCCACGGCGAGGGGGCGCCGGATCCGCAGCCTGGGGGCCGCGAAGACGCCGAGCACCGTCGCCACCGTTCCCGCCTGCGCGACGACCACCCACACCGACTCCCCGCCCAGGCTGCGTACGGCGATGACCGGACCGAGGGTCAGCAGGATGCCCGCCCCGAGGTGCCAGACGCCGTGCCCGGCCACGCTGATCAGGAACCAGCGGTGCCGCCGCGCCTCGCGCCACCCTTCCCGAAGGTCGTGGAGGAGGTGATCGCGTTCGGACGCCGGCCGCGAAGCCGTGACCAGGCCGCCCAGCGTGATCGCGGATCCGGCGAACAGCATCCCGGTCAGCAGGAAGGACCATCCCGGCCCGAGCCACAGCGTCAGGCCTCCGGCGAGCGCGGGACCGGCGATCTGTGCGACGCCGCTTGCCACTCCCATGTGGGCGTTCACCCGGAGCCGGCGCTCCGCCGGCACCACTCCGATGACCAGCGGTGACACCGCCGGGACGCCGAAGGCCACCGCGGCTCCGGTGAGCGCCGCGAGTCCCGCCATCAGCGCGATAGAGGGATGCCCGAGGAGAAGCAGCGCCCCCAGCGTCATCTGGGCGGCGCAGCGGACCATGTCGGCCACGAGGATCACCCGCCTCGGCGGGAAGCGGTCGGCGAACACTCCGCCGACCGGGAGCAGCAGGAGCATGGGCAGCATCTCGGCGGCGAGGACGACCCCGAGGTCGAGGGCGGAGCCGGTCACCCTGATGACGGCGAGGGTGAGCCCGGTGGGGATGAGGGCGGTGGCGAGCGCCGCGACCGTCCGCCCGGCGACCAGACATGCAATCATGCGAGGCAAGGTATTTCGCCACCGAATTTTCCGTCAACGTATTTTTATCTGGCGTAGGATTGCCCCGTGGACGACTCGGTGGACCGGCACATCGCGCGGTGGCGCGGGAAGGCGCCCTTCGACGAACGCGTGGAGGCGATCGTCACGCGCATGCAGTTCCTGGTGAAGCACCTCGCTCAAGCGAAGGACAGTGCGCTCGCCGCGGTGGGCCTGCAGGACTTCGAGTACGAGACCCTGCATTGGCTCGGGGCCCGGGGAGAGGGCGGCCGTGCCACCCCGTCCGAGCTCGCCGCCGAGCTGAAGGTCTCCCCCGCCGGCATGACGGGCCGCCTGGACACCCTGGAGAAGGCGGGGCTCGTCCGGCGCATCCGCAGCGTGGAGGACCGCCGCCGGGTGGACGTGGAGCTGACGAGCGAAGGCCGCGCGATCTGGCTCAAGGCGATGGATCTGCGCGGCGAGGTCGAGGACGCGATGGTGGGCGTTCTGGGGCCGGACGACCAGGAGATCCTCGCGGCGCTGCTCAAGCGAATGCTGCTTCGCGTGGAGAACCCCGGCCGCGCCTGACTCGTGGACGGGGAGCGGCGGGCCCCGCCTGGACCAGGCATGGCAGACCGGCTCCCGGGATCAAACCTGGCGACCGGCTCCTGGGCCAGGCGTGGCCGACCGGCTCCCGCGACCGGGCGTGGCGACCGGCCCCGGACGGGCGTCCGGCCCCCTCGGTGACGTCCCGAACCGAGAGGGCGGGATCAGCGCTTGTTCCGGCTGGCCACGATCGTGTGGACAACCTTCTCCAGCGCGTACGCCGGGTCGGTGCCACCACCCTTGACCTGCTCGTCGGCGGTGGCCACGGCCTGGAGGGCGGTGGAGATCCCGTCCGGCCCCCAACCGGACAGCTGGCGCTTCACCCGGTCGATCTTCCATGGCGGCATGCCCACGTGGCTCGCCAACTGGCCGCCGCGCAGGTTGCGGGGCGCCCCGCCCACCTTGGCGAGCGAGCGCAGGCCCCCGGCGAGCGCGCTGACGATCAGCACCGGCGCCACGCCCGTGGCGACGGCCCAGCGGACCTGTTCGAGCGCCTCCCCCAAGCGACCCTCGATGGCCAGGTCGGCGATCGTGAAGCCGCTGACCTCCGCGCGTCCCCGGTAATACTTGGCGACCGCCGCCTCGTCGATGTTCTTGCCCTCGGTGTCGAAAGCGAGTTGATTGCAGGCGGCGGCAAGTTCGCGCAGGTCGCTGCCCACCGCGTCGAGCAGCGCCTGGGCGGCGGCGGGCGAGATCGAGCGGCCCTCCCTGCGTACCTCGGCCTTGATGAAGTCGAGCCGCTCCCCCGCCTTGCTCGGCTTGGCCACGGTGACGACGTCCGCGCCCGCCTTCTTCACCCCGTCTACCAGGGCCTTCCCCTTGGCCCCACCGGCGTGGGCCAGCACCAGCACGGCGTCGTCGGCCGGATGGGCGGTGTATTTCACGATCTCGGCGATGACGTCCTTCGAGAGATCCTGCGCCCCGCGGATCACGATGACCGAGCGGTCACCGAACAACGAGGGGGAAACGAGCCCGGTCAGCTCCCCCGGCTCCACCTTGCTCCCCTGAAGGTCGTGCAGCTCCGCCCCCGGATTCTCGGCGCGTACGGCGGCCACGATGGAGCCGACGGCGCGATCGGCCAGGAACTCCTCGTCGCCGACGACCAGGGTCACAGGTGCTGGGTTCGCCATGTCACGCAGCATGCCACGCCCCGGCGGCCGGGGCACATCCACCGCCACCCCTCCCTCGCCTTCTCACCTGGCTCGCGCTCCTTTGCCCCGTACGACCACCGCGAGGCCGTCGTCAGTGGCGACGACGGCGATGTCCCCGGACAGGTCGGTGCGGTAGGGGCGCATGCCCAGCCAGCGCAGGCGCCGCAGCGTCAGCGGGGCGGGATGCCCATAGTCGTTGACCGCGCCGACGCTGATGAGAGCGGCCCGCGCGCCCGTGGCGGCGAGAAAGGCAGGTGCCTGTCGAGACGAGCCGTGATGAGCGACTTTCAACAGGTCGACCCGTGGCAGGCCGCGCCGCACCAGGGCTTCCTGCGCCTCCGTCTCCAGGTCACCGGCGAGCAGGGCCGTCCCCAGAGCCGGCCCCGATACTGCCCCCTTCATCGGCCCCACCATCGGCCCCACCATCGGCCCCACCATCGGCCCCGCCACCGGCCGCACTCCGGGAGCTGCCGCCTCCGCCGACGCTCCGGGCACTCCCGGCGCTGCGGCTGGGCCGGATGCTGTCGCAGCGCCGGAAGCTGTCGTTGCGCTCTGCGCTCCCGCGGCCCCCTCCGCTGCCGGAGCCTGCACTCCCGCAGCGCCTGGCGCTGTCACTGTGCCCTGTGCTGCGAGCGACCCGCCAGGCGCCGCGGGCGAGCCGCCGGGCGATGTGGACGGTCCGAACCACCGGACCAGCAGCACGACGCTGGCGTTGTTGGACACCGCCCCCTCGCCGGGGCCCTGCGGCCCCACACCGGGCTCGGGGGCGAGCACGGTGATCTCGCTCGGTCCGAACCGCCACCGCATTCCGGGGACGGCCTGCCATTCCGGAATGTGCGCCGCCCTGAGTTGCGCGGAGACCCGTACGGCCTCGCCCTCGGGCACGCGGCTCGGGCTCACGACCACCGCCCCCACCGCCCGGCGGCGCAGCACGCCCGGCAGCCCGCCGACATGGTCGAGATGGGGATGAGTCAGGACCACGAGCGGCACCTGTCGTACTCCGAGAGCGCGCAGGCACCGATCGGCGGGGCCCGGCTGCGGCCCGGAGTCGACCATCACGGCCCGGCCGGGACCGGCCGCCAGCGCCAGGGCGTCCCCCTGGCCTACGTCGCAGACGACCAGCAGCCATCCCGGCGGCGGCCAGGGGGACACCACCGGCACGGCCACGAGCACGGCGAGCAGCGCCCCAGCGGAGAGCGCCGCCACCAGGCGTCTTCGCGCACGGCCACGCAGCACGAGCCATCCCGCGACGGCCGCCGCCGCGAGCGCGGCGACGCCCGCCACTCCCCCGAGCCATTCCGCCGAGGCGAACGGAAGGTCCGCCGCCCGCTGCGCCACCGCGATGATCCAGCCGACCGCCCACCCGGCAGGACGCACCAGCAGCCGGGCCAGGTCCATGCTCACCGGAGCGACCACGGCGGCCCCGAACCCCAGCACAGTCGCGGGCGCCACCGCGGGCTCCGCGAGGAGGTTGGCCGGGACCGCCGCCAGGTCGAGCCGCCCCGACATCAGCACCAGCAGGGGCGTGACCGCGGCTTGCGCCGCGGCGGACACCGCCAGGGCCTCGGCGAGCAGGCGGGGCACCCGGCGCGCCGTCAGACGGTCGCGCCATCGGGGCGCGAGGATCAGGATGCCGCCGGTCGCGAACACCGACAGCGCGAAGCCCCACTGACGGGCCAGCCCGGGATCGAACACGACCAGCCCCAGCACGGTCGCCGACAGGGCGGCCACGCCGTCCCGGGTGCGGCCGGTGCCGAGGGCCACGGCGGCGACGGTTCCCATGACGAGGGCCCGCAGCACGCTCGGCGACGGCCTCGCCACGACCGAGAAAGCGATCATCGCGATGACCGCGACGACGGCCCGGAGTGCCAGGGGCAGGCCGGCGAAGCGCCCGACCACCAGCACAGCACCCGCCACGATCGCCAGATTGGTGCCGGATACGGCGGTGAGGTGGCTCAGGCCCGCCGTCACCAGGTCGAGCCGCACCTCCTCGTCGAGGCGTGACACGTCGCCGACGACCAGGCCGGGCAGCAGCCCGCGCTGGTCGTCCGGCAGCACGCCACTCGCCTCCCGCAGCCCCTCGCGTAGCACCCCGGCCGTACGCTGAACGGCCGAGGGCGTGCCGATCGGCTCGGGCAGCCCCCGGACGAGCATCACGGCCGCGACCGGCTCACCCTGCTCCGCCGGGCTCAACCGCCCGCGCACCCTGACCCGCTGGCTGGGCAGCAGCGGACGCCAGCCGTCGGCCGGACCGAGCAGCACGACGGGCACGTCCACGGCGTACCGCTCCCGAGCGGCCGACACGAGCAGCATCCGGGCCTGGACGACCGCCGTCTCCCGCCGGGACACCCCGCCCTGGTGCGGCCGGATGCGCGGATCGTCGGTGATCTCGGCTTCCGCGGTCACCGAGACGCTCCGGTGGGCCAGGTCCGGCACCGGCCCGGTCGTCACCCGGTGGACCATGAACGCCGTCACCGTGGCCGTGACGGCGGTGGACGCGAGCACCGCAAGGGCGGTCCGGAGCGCGGCCCCCGGCGCTCCCACCAGGTCGGCGAGTCTCCCACCTGCCCGCTTGCCGCGCCGCCCGGCGGTCCACGCAGTCGCCCACATGACCGCGCCCGCGATGGTCGCGGCCAGTGCCACGGCAGCTCCGGCGACGGCGGAGCAGCCGAGCAGCACGAGCGCCGTGAGCCAGGCGGCCACCGCCGGAGCGGCCAGAGCCACCGGACCGGAGACCGCCCGGCCCTGTCCAGCCTCGTCGCGCCCTGCCGGTTCGCTGCCCGGCTCGTCGCCCGGTTCGTCACGCCACGACCCGGAACACCCCGACCCGGAACACCCCGGCAGGTCGCAGCCCCGCCCGGCACACCCCCGCTCAGCGCACCCGGCCTCACTGCAGACCGTCGGGCCGCTGTCCGGCTCGTCGTGGTCCCCGGTCAGGCCGTGAGGGAAGCCGACGGCGGTCACACGGAGACCTTGTCGCGCATCTCGGCGAACTTCCTGTCTCCGATGCCCGGGACCTCCTTCAACTGGTCGACGCTCTGGAAGCCTCCGTGCGCGTTCCGGTAGTCGACGATCCGTTGTGCGATCACGCCGCCGATCCCGGGCAGCGCGTCGAGTTGCTCGGCGGTGGCGGTGTTGAGGTTCACCACGCCCGCTCCGGGCACCATGGTCGATCCAGGGACGGAGGCGGAGTCCGCACCGGCCGCCGCCGGGCTTCCGGCGACGATCTGCTCACCGTCCACCAGACGCCGGGCCAGGTTGATGGCACCCGGTTTCGCGCCCTTCCGCAGACCTCCTGCGGCCTCGATCGCGTCGGCGACCCGCGCGCCGGACGCGAGGACGAACACTCCCGGGTGGCGAACCTTGCCCGTCACATAAACGACGACCCGCGCGGGCGACCCCGGGGTGGTGACCGTGGAAGAACCGGCACCCGCGACATAGGCCGTCGCGCCCGGCCCGCCGTCGGCTCCCGGGCCCGGAGACGCGGGCGTCGCCGAACCAGGCGGCACGTCGCGGCCGGCAGCGGAATCCGCGCCATGATCTGCGGCAGAACCAAGGTCGCGAACCGCGGCGGCCGGAAGCGGCGGGGCGATGGGCTCGGCCACCGGCCTCGACCGCCAGGCCAGGACCCCGGTGACGACCGCGGCGAGCAGCCCGGCGGCCACGAGCACCCGCAGCCCGGGCATGCCCGGATCGAGCCGTGGCAGGGCGCGACCGAGAGCCGCCCGTCCGCGCGTTCTCAGGTCTGGCACGGATGTGCTTGGCACGCCGGAACGTCCTGCCGACCCGTCTGGGCGGCCCGCCCATTGATCTGCGGCCTCCTCGGGCAGGATGAAGGTCTCCTCGCGGTAGGGGCCGTCCTCGGCCTCCGTCGGATGCTCGGGCACGTAGGTCTCCGTACGGACGATGTGGGGAGCGCCGAACGACGGCGGCGGCCCGGGCGGGGACGGCGTCGATCGCAGGCGGGCGGACGGGGGAACCGGATCGAGTGGACGCAGCAGCGCGCGCAGGCGGGACTCGCCGACGACGCCACGCGCGGCCCCAGGAGACTCCTTGCTTCGCACGCCATGGACGGTAGGGACTCGCCGAGACCCCGCTCGTCACCGAACGTGGTTCTGTGGATAACCTGCGAACCCCCGGTCGCCCGTCAAGCTCACCGCCCCACGGCGCAACGCGGCCAACGGCACACCGCAGGTCGGGGCGCCGCACAGGCCTGGAGGCGCGGCGGGGTTGGGACGCGCGCGAGCGGGGTGGGACAGCGCACAACTGCGGAAATGCGGCGCTTGCACGTCCCGAACAGCACCCGTGCACAGACCGTGCGGCACAACACGTGGCAGGGTACGGACGCAGTCGCAGCACGGCGGCGCGGCGGGGATTGGGAGGAGCGCACGGGCAGGTGGGGTGGGGCAGTGCGCGACTGCGGAGTTGTGGCACTTGCACGGCTCGGCACAGCATCGTGGCCCAGCGTGACTCAGCGCGAAGTGCAGCCTGGCGTGCCCGGCGTGCCCGGCGCGACACGGCGCGGCTCAGCGTAAAGCACGACCCAGCGCGGCGCGGCTCAGCACAGCGCGGCACGGCTCAGCACAGCGCGACCCAGCGCGACTCAGGCGCGGCTCAGCGTAAAGCACGACCCAGCGCGCGGCGCGGCGCGAAGCGCAGCTCAGGCGGGGCTCAGGCGGGGCTCAGTCCAGGGTGGCGGGGGCGATGGTGACGCCGAGCATGCCGGGGCCGACGTGGGCGCCGAGGACCGGGCCGATTTCGGCCACCCACATCCGTACGAGCCTGGGCAGTCGCGCCGTCAGGCCCTTGGTGAGCGCCTCGGCCCGTTCGGCCGCCATCAGGTGCTGCACGGCCACGTCGACGGGCCGGTCCCCGGCCGCCTCGACGGCAAGGTCCTCCAGGCGGGCGAGGGCACGGCTCCCGGTGCGGACCTTCTCCAGGACCCCGATCTCGCCGTCGGCCATCCGCAGCAGCGGTTTGATCGACAGTGCCGATCCCAGGAGGCCGGCCACCCTGCCGATGCGGCCGCCGTGCCGCAGGTAGTCGAGCGTCTCGACGTAGAAGAACGTGCTCGTGGAGGCGGCCCGCCGCCGGGCCACGTCGGCCACCTCGGCGACCGGGGCCCCCGCCGCGGCCGCCCCCGCGGCGGCCAGCGCCGCGAAGCCGAGTCCCATGGCGATCGAGCCGCTGTCGACGACTTCGACCGGCACGGAGGCCTCTCGCGCGGCCAGACGTGCGGAGTCCGCGGTGCCGGACAGCGCGCCGGAGAGATGGACGGAGACGATCGCGGTGGCGCCGTCGGCGGCGGCCCGCTGGTAGGCGTCCGCGAAACGCTCGGGGGCCGGGCGCGAGGTGACGATCGGCGAGCGGGCCTTGAGTGCGTGCGTGAGAAGACCGGCGTCGAACGAGGTAACGTCGTCGATTTCGCGATCACCGAGGATCACTTGTACCGGTACGACGGTGATGTTCCATCTACCGGTCGCCTCGGCGCCGAGGTACGCCGTGGAATCGGTGACGACAGCGACAGATGGTGACATATCGCGAGATTACCCGTGGGTGATCGCCTGGCAAGCTTTTCAGGCAGCTTCAGGCTTTTTCTTGGACCGGCCGGCCTTTTCCTGAACCTTCAGGTCACGCCGACGATCCCGCCCGTCGCTGAACCGGCCCACCACGAAAACCGGCGCGTCGCTGAACCGGTCCTCACCAAAACCGGTCCATCACCAAAACCAGTCCGTCAGCAAAACCGGTCCGTCACAAAATCCCGGCCGTTACTGGACCGGTACGCCGCCCCGCCAGACGCGACGCGGCTTGAGGCCGAACGACCAGGCGAACGCGCCCTCGTGGTCGGCGTCCCACTGGACGATGTCGGCAAGGCGGCCGGGGGCGAGGATGCCACGGTCGGGAGCGCCGAGGACCTGGGCTCCGCCGAGCGTGGCGGCCCGCAGGGCGTCTCCGACGCTCATCCCGAACGCCGCCACCGCGAGGCTGATGACCAGGGACATCGAGGTGATGCCGCAGTGGCCGGGGTTGTGGTCGCTGCCGAGCGCGATCGGGACACCCTGGGCCAGCATCCTGCGCACCGGCGGGAGGTGGCCCACCTGCAGGGCCGCGCCCGGGCAGACGACGGCGGGCACGCCGTACCTCGCCATCAGGGCGACGTCCTCGTCCGAGGCGTGGTGGAGCAGGTCGGCGGAGGCGCAGCCCATCTCGGCCGCGAGCTGGACGGCGCCGCGCCGGTTGTAGGCGCCCGCGTGGATGCGCGGCAGCAGCCCGACGTTGCGGCCGGAGGCCAGCACCCAGCGGGCCTCCTCGGCGGTGAAGTGACCGTCGTCGCAGTAGACGTCGACGCTGTCGGCCCCCGCGCCGGCGGCGTCCGCGCACCAGGAGGCCACGGCCTCGACGTAGTCGCGCTGGCGGCCGAAGTATTCCGGCGGCACCACGTGGGCGGCCAGGAACGTGACGTGGACCCGCGGCATCATCGGCTCTTTTTCGAGCTCGCGCAGCAGCCGCACGTCGGCCAGCTCGCCGTCGCGGGTGAGGTGGTAGCCGGTCTTGGCCTCGACGGTCGTGGTGCCGCCGAGCAGCCACTCGCGCAGCCGCTCGCGGACCCCGTTGCACAGCGTCCAGGGGTCGGTGCCACGGGTCACGGTGACGGTCGAGCCGATGCCGCCGCCCGCCGCCGCGATGGCCGAGGCGCTGGACCCGCCGGACCGCATCGCCATCTCCGCGTAGCGGTTGCCCGCGTACACGGGGTGGGTGTGCGCGTCGATCAGGCCGGGCGTGACGAGCGCGCCGCCGAGGTTCTCCACATGGTCGACGTCGACGATGTCGTCCACGACGCCGGGAACGCTCTGCGGGAGGTCGGCGGCGCGGCCGACCCACGCGATCCGGTCGTTGTGCACCAGGATCGCGGCGTTGCTGCACACATCGTGTCCGGTCCAGAGCCGGCCGATGTTGGTGAGAAGGCGAACGGTCATCCGACCACCTGCCACACACCCCGGGACGACGAACGACCCCCGCCTGCGGGCGCCTGGCCCGCCGGGTCCGCTTCGCGTCCGGACGTCATTGGGGGGTCTCCTGCCTCATCGCGCACCGATGTTGTGCGATGACCCTACCGCCGGGATCTCGAACCCGGGCGATTCAGTTCAGTTACGGTATTTCACAGGTGGGCTTGATGTACAGGGTTAGCGACAGAAACGTACGCCGGTATCATGCGCATCGCCGCGCATCAGTCGTCTCACACGCTGCGGCGAGATCAGGTTCGACGCAACCGATCCGTTGTCCGCGAACGCCTTGAATAGGGTGACCGCACTGCCTGGAGTCATGTCGTTACCCACGCCATAAGGTCCCATTAGGCTTTCCTGATCGTAGCAAGGGCAACCGTCGGCGGGCCACCGACACGCGAAGGTGACCCGCCGTTGAAGGCGTCAGACGGTCTCGACGGGCTTGGCCACCCGGTCGAGCTCGGCGTACAGGTCGGCGAGGACCCGGGCGTGCAGGACCGTGCCGTCGCCGGTGTGCTCCAGTGACAGGACCTCGCCCTCGCTGTGCGCCCGCGCGATCAGGTCGCCCCTGTCGTACGGCACCAGCAGCCTGACCTCGTGGTCGAGGCGGGGCAGCTCCCGCTCGATCACGGCCATGAGCTCGCCGATCCCGGCCCCGGTGCGGGCGGAGACGACGACGCTGTGCCGTTCCTTCATGGTCAGCCGGGTCAGCACGACGGGGTCGGCCGCGTCGGCCTTGTTGACGACCACGATCTCCGGGATGTCCCGCGCGCCCTCGATCTCGGCCAGCACCTCGCGCACGGCCGCGATCTGCGACTCGGGGTCGGGGTGCGAGCCGTCCACCACGTGGAGGATCAGGTCGGCGTCGCCCACTTCCTCCAGCGTCGAGCGGAACGCCTCGACGAGCTGGTGGGGCAGGTGCCGTACGAAACCGACCGTGTCGGCGAGCGTGAACAGGCGGCCGTCGGGGGTGCGGGCCTTGCGCACGGTCGGGTCGAGGGTCGCGAACAGCGCGTCCTCGACCAGCACGCCGGCGCCGGTCAGCCGGTTGAGCAGCGACGACTTGCCGGCGTTGGTGTATCCGGCGATCGCCACGGCGGGCACCTCGCGGGCCTGCCGCCGGTGCCGCTTGGTCTGCCGCGCGGTCGACATCTCCTTGATCTGCCGCCGCAGCTTGGCCATCCGCTCGCGGATCCGCCGCCGGTCCAGCTCGATCTTGGTCTCACCGGGGCCGCGGCCGCCGATGCCGACGCCGCCTGCGGCGCGGCCGCCGACCTGACGGGACAGGTTGCCACCCCAGCCTCGCAGGCGCGGCAGCAGGTATTGCAGCTGCGCCAGCTCGACCTGGGCCTTGCCCTCGCGGCTCTTGGCGTGCTGGGCGAAGATGTCGAGGATCAGCGCGGTCCGGTCGATGACCTTGACCTTCACGATCTCTTCGAGCTGGCGGAGCTGGCCGGGGGTCAGCTCGCCGTCGCAGATCACGGTGTCGGCGCCGCTCGCGGCGACGATGTCGCGCAGCTCGATCGCCTTGCCCGATCCGATGTAGGTGGCGGGGTCGGGCCGGTCGCGACGCTGGATCAGACCCTCCAGCACCTGCGATCCGGCGGTTTCCGCCAGCAGCTTCAGCTCCTGCAGCGAGTTCTCCGCGTCCAGCGCGGTGCCGCCCGCCCAGACGCCGACCAGGACGACCCGCTCCAGCCGCAGCTGCCGGTATTCGACTTCGGTGATGTCTTCGAGCTCTGTCGACAGACCCGCTACGCGGCGGAGCGCCTGGCGCTCTTCCAGTTCGTAATCGCCCACGGCGAGGTCTTCGGGCTCGTTTCGCATATATGTCATCTCTACTAGACAGAACAGTCGGACACCCCGATGCCTTCCCAGGCCCCGGATGCCTCCCGTCGATGGTGACACGACCCCCCGGACGTACGCACTCCCTTATGCGCCCGATTCGCCAGGAGCCGAGCGAATTCCCGATCATCGGCAAACGGGATGTAGCAGGGTTGATCACGAGCGGGGCCGACCGGCGCCCCCGGACGCAGCAGGAGGAGAGCGTGACAACCCTGGGCACCGACCTTCGCCGTACGGTACGCGGCCAGGTCCACGTCCCCGGCGACGACGGCTTCGAGGCCGCGCGACTGCCGTGGAACCGGGCGGTCGACCAGCGCCCGGCCGCGGTCGTGGAGGCCGAGGACGCGGCCGACGCCGCCGCCGTGGTCGGCTTCGCGGGCCGGGCCGGTCTCCCCGTCGCGGTGCAGCCGAGCGGGCACGGCGCCACGACCCGCCTCGACGGGACGATCCTGCTGCGCACCGGACGGCTGCGCGGCGTGGAGGTCCAGCAGGAGCGGCGCACCGCCCGGGTCGAGGCCGGCGTGCAGTGGGGCGAGCTGCTGACCGCCACCGGCAAGCATGGGCTGACCGGCCTGCCCGGCGGCTCCCCCGTCGTCAGTGTCACCGGCTACACCCTCGGCGGCGGGCTCGGCTGGTTCTCCCGCAGGCACGGCTGGGCGGCCGACGCCGTACGCGCCTTCGAGGTGGTCGCCGCCGACGGCACGCAGGCCCGCGTCACCGGCGAATCCGACCCCGAGCTGTTCTGGGCGCTGCGCGGCGGCGGGGGCGACTTCGCGCTGGTCACGGCGATGGAGCTGGACCTGCACCCGGCGCCGCATCTTTACGGCGGGCGCATGCTGTGGCCCGCCGAGCGGGCGCCCGAGGTGCTCGCCGTCTATCGCGAGGTGACCGCGGCGGCGCCCGAGGAGTTGACCGTCTGGTTCGCGATGGTGAAGTTCCCGGCGGCGCCCCACGTGCCCGAGCCGCTGCGCGGGCTCGCCGCGGTCGTGGTGGACGCGACGTTCCTGGGCGGCGAGGAGGAGGGGCGCGGCCTGCTCCGGCGGTTCGAGGACATCCCCGGCGCGCTGAGCGACAGCCGCGCGGCGATGCCCCTGGACGCCCTGGGCGGCATCTGCGCCGAGCCGACGCAGCCGGTGCCCGGCGCGGGCCGCGCCGAGCTGCTGACCGGGCTCGGCGACGCCGTGGCGGACGACCTGCTCTCGGCCGTGGGAGGCATCGCCCCCGTGGGCACTGTGCAGGTGCGTCACCTGGGCGGCGCACTGAGGCGCCCCGCCGACGGCGGCGGGGCGTGCGGGCACATCGCCGAGCCTTACCTGCTGAGCATGGTCGGGCCGGTCCTGTCGCCGGAGGGCGGGCAGGCGCTCACCGCGCGGATGGCGGAGATCGCCCAGGCGATGGCGCCGCACACGAGCGGCCGCAAGCCGTTCACCTACCTGAACGGCGGCGAGACCGCCGCCTCCGCGTTCGACGCGGACACACTGGCCCGGCTGCGCGAGATCAAGCGCCGCCGCGACCCCGGCGGCGTCTTCCGCGCCAACCAGCCGGTGCTCGGATAGCCCGGCCGGCTATGCCTTGTGCACCTCGGCGTCGCCCGATCCGGTCCTGACCGTGATCGTGTGCGGCGCCGAGTCGTCGTCCAGGACCTCGATCCTGCGGTCGCCGCTTCCCGTGGCCGCGTTGACGTTGTAGGCGCCGTCCGGCACCCAGAGCCGGCTGTCGCCCGACCCTGTCACGGCCTGTACCTGGTCGGGAACGGCGGTGAACCGCAGCGTGATGTCCCCCGACCCCGTGCGGGTGTTGACCTGCTTGGCGGCGAGCCCCCGCGCGTCGAGGTCGCCCGAGCCGGCGGAGGCGTTCACCTGGCCGGTCAGGTCGCGCAGCGTGATGTCCCCCGAGCCGGTGTCGATCTTCACGGTGAGACCACGCGGCACCTCCACCTTGTAGTCAACCGAGCAGTCGTCGCACTTGTACGCCAGCCTGAGCGTGTCCCCGTCGACGGAGTGGCCGTTCGCGGGCTTGTCCCCACGCCAGTGCAGGGTCTCGGTGACGTGAACGCCGGTCCTGTCGCTCTCGCTCACCACGACATCGCCCGATGCCGTGTGGGTGTCGAGGACGGCCACCTTGTCCTTCACGTCGTAGGACTCCACGGCCTGCTGCCCGCCGAAGTTGAGTGGCACGTCACACGCCGCGACGGAAAGGCTCAGTCCCAGGACGGCCCCCGCGACGGCCATCGTCTTGTGTCTCATGCCCTAGATCCTCGGGGATGCGTGCGCGCCCTCTCATCGGGGAAGTCCCTCACCATCCCCTGAGCCGTCCCCCGCGTTGACCCCCGGACGTTCCCTGAAGTAGCGTCGATTCCACGATTCAGAACTATTTTTCCGGAAGGTGGAAAATGGCGGAAGACGTCGAGATCAAGGGCCCCATGCTGGACCGGTTCGACGAGATCCTCACCCCCGAGGCCCTCGGCTTCGTGGCCACCTTGCAGCGCGAGTTCGACCCCAGGCGTCAGGAACTGCTCGCTGCACGTCAGGCGCGGCAGGAGGAGCTGTCCGCGGGCGGCATGCTCGACTTCCTGCCCGAGACCGCCCACGTCCGCGCGTCCGAGTGGCGGGTCGCCCCGCCCGCTCCGGGGCTGGAGGACCGCAGGGTCGAGATCACCGGTCCGGTCGACCGCAAGATGACGATCAACGCGCTCAACTCCGGGGCCAAGGTCTGGCTGGCCGACTTCGAGGACGCCAACTCGCCGACCTGGGAGAACACGATCAACGGGCAGCTCAACCTGCGCGACGCCCTCGACCGTACGATCGACTTCGAGGCCGGCGGCAAGACGTACGCGCTGCGGCCGGACGAGGAGCTGGCCACCATCGTGGTGCGCCCGCGCGGCTGGCACCTGCCGGAAAAGCACATCCTGGTGGACGGCGCGCGCATGTCGGGGTCGCTGCTCGACTTCGGCCTCTACTTCTTCCACTGCGCCAAGCGGCAGATCGACAAGGGCCGCGGGCCGTACTTCTACCTGCCGAAGATGGAGTCGCACCTGGAGGCGCGTCTCTGGAACGACGTGTTCGTCCGCGCCCAGGAGCTGCTCGGCATCCCTCGGGGAACGATCCGGGCGACCGTGCTCATCGAGACCTACCCGGCCGCGTTCGAGATGGAGGAGATCCTCTACGAGCTGCGCGAGCACTCGGCGGGCCTCAACGCCGGCCGCTGGGACTACCTGTTCAGCGTCATCAAGAAGTTCCGCACTCGGGGGCGGGAGTTCCTGCTGCCCGAGCGCAACGCGGTGACGATGACCGCGCCGTTCATGCGGGCCTACACCGAGCTGCTGGTGCGCACCTGTCACAAGCGCGGCGCGCACGCGATCGGCGGCATGGCGGCCTTCATCCCCTCGCGCCGCGACCCCGAGGTCAACAAGGTCGCGCTCGAAAAGGTGCGGGCCGACAAGACCCGCGAGTCGGGCGACGGCTTCGACGGCTCCTGGGTGGCCCACCCCGATCTCGTGCCGATCTGCCGCGAGGTGTTCGACGCCGTGCTCGGCGACCGGCCCAACCAGATCGACCGGCTGCGCGAGGACGTCCACGTCACGGCCGAGGACCTGCTGGCGGTCTCCAAGACACCGGGCGAGATCACCGAGGCCGGGCTGCGCAACAACGTGGACGTCGGCCTGCGCTACCTGGCGGCCTGGCTGGGCGGCAACGGCGCCGCGGCGATCCACAACCTGATGGAGGACGCCGCGACCGCCGAGATCTCCCGTTCGCAGGTCTGGCAGTGGATCCACAACGAGATCACACTGGCCGACACCGGCGCGGTGGTGACACGGGAGCTCGTCGAGCGGATCATCGAGGAGGAGCTGGCCGGGATCGCCGCCGAGCCGGGCTACGACGAGAAGCTCTACGCGCAGGCCACGGCGCTGTTCAAGGAGGTCGCCCTTGACGACGACTTCGCGGAGTTCCTCACGCTTCCGGCGTACGAGCGGATGCCGTGACGATGTGAGGGGAAGCGGGAGCCGATGTCCGAGCTCGAACGGCTGACGGCACGGCTGGCGGCCGTGCTCCCGCCGGACGCCGTCATCACCGACCCCGTACGGCTGCGCACCTACGAGTGCGACGGATTGACCGTCCATCGGGCGACCCCCGGTGTGGTCGTGCTGCCGGACGGGGCCGAGCAGGTCGCCGCGGTCGTACGGCTGTGCGGCGAGCACGGCGTGCCGTTCGTCGCCCGCGGGTCGGGCACCGGCCTGTCGGGCGGCGCCCTCCCCCGCACGGACGGCGTGCTGATCGTCACCTCCCGCATGCGGCGGATCGTCGAGATCGACATCCCGAACCGGCGGGCCGTGGTGGAGCCCGGGGTGACGAACCTGGCGATCACCGAGGCGGTGCGCGACCAGGGGTACTACTACGCCCCCGACCCCTCCAGCCAGCAGGTCTGCTCGATCGGCGGCAACGTCGCGGAGAACTCGGGGGGCGCGCACTGCCTCAAATACGGCTTCACGGTCAACCACGTGCTCGCCGCCGAGATCGTCACGCCGGACGGGGACATCGTGGAGCTGTCCGCGATGGACGCCGGCTATGACCTGCTCGGCGCGTTCATCGGCTCGGAGGGCACGCTCGGCATCGCCACCAAGATCACCGTACGGCTGTCGCGGGCGCCGGAGGCGGTCACGACCCTGCTCGCCGCCTTCACCGGCATCGAGGCGGGCGGGCAGGCCGTGTCGGCGATCATCGCGGCGGGCGTCGTGCCCGCCGCCATCGAAATGATGGACGCGCTGGCGATCGAGGCGGCCGAGGCCGCCGTCGACTGCCGCTACCCCGCGGGGGCGGGAGCCGTACTGGTGGTCGAGCTGGACGGCCCGCGCGCCGAGGTGGAGCACCAGTTCGCGGCCGTGGAGCGGATCTGCCGCGACAGCGGCGCCTTCGAGATCCGGGTGGCCGCCTCCGCCGAGGAGCGGGCGGCCATCTGGAAGGGCCGCAAGTCGGCGTTCGCCGCCGTGGGCCGGATCAGCCCTGCGTACATCGTGCAGGACGGCGTGGTGCCGCGCACCGCGCTGCCGCGCGTGCTCGCGGGGATCGACCGGCTGCAGGAGGAGTTCGGCATCCGGGTGGCGAACGTCTTCCACGCGGGCGACGGCAACCTCCATCCCCTCGTGCTGTTCGACGACTCCGTGCCCGGCGAGGCCGAGCGCGCCGAGATCGTCAGCGGGCGCATCCTCGACCTGTGCATCGAGCACGGCGGGTCGATCACCGGGGAGCACGGCGTCGGCGTGGACAAGGCCCGCTACATGCCCCGGATGTTCACCGGCGACGACCTCGACACCATGCAGCTCGTGCGGTGCGCGTTCGATCCCCGGGGGCTTGCCAACCCCGGCAAGGTCTTCCCCACGCCGCGCCTGTGCGGCGAGGCGCCGGGCGTGCGCAAGGGCGCCCATCCCCTGGTCGAGGCCGGTCTGGCGGAGCAGTTCTGATGAGCGAGCGGGACGTCAGGGACGCGCTGGAGGCGACGGGTGTGGCCGTGCGCGGGGCCGGCGACGAGGACGAGGTGGCGGGCGTTCGGCCGCGCTGGGTGGCGCTGCCCGAGTCGGCCGAGGAGATCGCGGCCGTGATGCGGGTGTGCGCCGCGCACGACCTGGCCGCCGTCGCGACCGGCGGCGGCACCAAGCTGCACTGGGGCGCCCCGCCGCGCCGCTGCGACGTGCTCGTCGACCTGTGCTGCATGAACCGGATGATGGAGCACGCGGCGGGCGACCTGGTCGTCCGGGCGCAGGCCGGGGTGACCGTGGAGGCGCTCGCGCGCGCTCTCGCCGAGGAGGGGCAGGAGCTCGCGCTCGACGTGCCCGTGCCGGGCACCACGGTCGGCGGACTGCTGGCCACCGGCGTCGCCGGGCCGCGCAGGTTCCGCCACGGCACGGCCCGCGACCTGCTCATCGGCGTCACGGTCGTGCTCGCCGACGGCACGATCGCCAGGTCGGGCGGGAAGGTCGTCAAGAACGTCGCCGGATATGACCTCGGCAAGCTGTTCACCGGCTCGTACGGCACGCTCGGGATCATCGCGGACGCGACGTTCCGCCTCCATCCCCTGCCCGCCGCCCGCGCCTGGGTGACCGCGACCGTCGAACGGCCGGTGACCGTGACCGTCGAGCCCTACGTGTACGAGGGGAAGACGCTGGAGACCACATCCACGGGCGTCGCGGCGTCCCTGCACGCGGCGATCCCGGCGATCACCGAGTCGCCGCTGGAGCCGAGTGCGGTGGAGGTGGACTGGCCCGATGTGGAGGGGCCCTGCACGGTCGCGGTCCTGGTCGAGGGCGCCGCCGCGGCCGAGCGCGCCAAGGCGCTGTGCGGGCTGATGGGCGAGACGGCGGAGGTGACCGAGGAGCCACCACCGTGGTGGGGACTCCTGCCCGAGCCGCCGGCGCCGGACCGGCCACCCGGGGGCACGACGAACGGAGGCACGGGCAGCGAGGGCACGACGAGCGGAGTAGCGGGAGAGGGCACGGGGAGCACCGGCGGCGGGGAGATCCTGCTGGAGGTCAGGAACATCCCCTATCGGCTGGCGGGCAGCTTCGTCGGCCCCTTCGAGGCGGCCCGTGAGGCGGGCGTGCGCGCGTCGGTGCGCGGCTCCCTGGCCGCGAGCGTCCTCCACGTCGCCCTGCCGCCGGACACCGAGCCCGGACGGGTCGCCGCCTTCACGAGCCAGCTGCGCGACCACATGGAGACCGACGGCGAGGGCCGGGTCGTCGTGCTCGCCGTGCCGCCCGAGGCCGGTCGCCGCCTGGACCGGTGGGGGCACGTCGGCGCGCTCCGCCTGATGCAGCGGGTCAAGGAGCGGTTCGACCCCGATCGCCGGCTCTCCCCCGGCCGTTTCCCGGGAGGCATCTGATGGACCCCGAGCTGATCAAGGACTGCGTCCACTGCGGGTTCTGCCTGCCCACCTGCCCGACGTACGTGCTGTGGGGCGAGGAGATGGACTCCCCGCGCGGGCGCATCCACCTCATGGGGCAGCACGTCGAGGGCACGCCGGTCACCGGCGCGATGGCCGGCCACTTCGACGCCTGCCTCGGCTGCATGGCGTGCGTCACCGCGTGCCCGTCCGGTGTGCGGTACGACCGGCTGATCGAGCAGACCCGTGCGGTCGTCGAGCGCGAGCACGTGCGCCGCCCCGACGAGCGCGCGATCCGGGCGCTGGTGTTCGCGTTGTTCCCTTACCGGCGCAGGCTGCGGGCGATGCGGCTGCCCATGCGGCTGATCAGGCGCCTGCAGTCGTTCCTCGAGGAGGTTCACCCCTCCCTCGGCGCGATGGCCGAGCTGGCCCCCGCCGTCCCCCGGCCCGTACGGCTCCCGCCGCTGGTGCGGGCGAGGCGGCGGCGCAGGGCGCGGGTCGGGCTGCTCACCGGATGCGTGCAGGGCGAGTTCTTCCCGCAGGTCAACGCGGCGACGGCCCGGGTGCTCGCGCTGGAGGGCTGCGACGTGGTCATCCCGCCCCGGCAGGGCTGCTGCGGGGCGCTGTCGCTGCACTCGGGCCGCGAGGACGAGGCGAAGAGGTTCGCCCGCCGCACGATCGAGACGTTCGAGCGGGCCGGTGTGGACGCCGTGGTGGTGAACGCGGCGGGCTGCGGATCGAGCATGAAGGACTACGCCGAGGTGCTGGCCGGCGAGCCCGGCTGGGCGGCCCGCGCCGAGGCGCTGCGGACCCGCGACCTGGCGGAGTTCCTGATCGAGCTGGGCCCGGTCGCCGAGCGCCGCCCGCTGCCGCTCACGGTCGCCTACCACGACGCCTGCCATCTGGCCCACGCCCAGGGCGTGCGCGCGCAGCCGCGCGAGCTGCTGCGCGCGATCCCGGAGCTGGAGCTGCGGGAGATCGAGGAGTCCGCGATCTGCTGCGGGTCCGCGGGCACCTACAACCTTCTCCAGCCCGAGGCGGCCAGGGAGCTGGGCGACCGCAAGGCCGAGCGGGTGCTCGCCGCCGGCGCGGACGTGCTGGTGTCGGCCAACCCGGGATGCACGATGCAGATCGCGGCCGCCGTACGCAGGGCGGGCAAGGGGGAGATCCGGGTCGCGCACACGGCCGAGGTGCTCGACGCTTCGCTGCGCGGTCTCGAACCCGGCATCCTGGGATGGTCCCCCCGTCAAGGATGACACCGCCGAGGAGGAGGATGCCGTGAGCGTGCAGAGCGTCGACCGGGCGCTGGACGTGCTGGAGGCACTGTCCGAGCATGGCGGTCAGGCCGGGCTGTCGGAGATCGCCGCCACGACCGGCCTGCCGTACGGGACGATCCACCGGCTGTTACAGACGCTGCTGGCCCGCGGGTACGTCCGGCAGGAGTCCGACCGGCGCTACGCTCTCGGCGGCGCGCTCGTGCGGATCGGCGGCGTGGCCGAGCGGATGCTCGCCGTCTGGGCCGAGCCCTATCTCGCGAGGCTCGTGGAGCTCTCGGGCGAGACCGCCAACCTCGCGGTGCTGGAGGGCGACTACGTCGTCTACGTGGCCCAGGTGCCCTCGCCGCGCAGGCTGCGGATGTTCGCCGAGGTCGGCCGCCGCGTGCTGCCGCACAGCACGGCCGTCGGCAAGGCCCTGCTGGCCGGGCGGGACGACGCGGAGGCGGTGTTCCGGCGCACCGGGCTGCCCCGCCGTACAGACCGGACGATCACGTCGGTCGGCGAGCTGCTGGAGGAGCTCGACCGGGTGCGCGCCCAGGGGTACGCGCTCGACCTGGGCGAGGAGGAGAGCGGGGTCCACTGCATGGCCGTGCCGGTCCACGACGGCGGGCGGGCCTTCGCGGCGATGTCGGTGTCCGGGCCGGCCGAGCGCATCGACGCGATCGACCGCGAGGAGCTGGCCGCGATGCTGCGCAAGGTGGCCGAGGACTTCGGCGCCGCCGTCCTCCACCCCTGACCGGTCGCGGATCGGTCAGTATGGGGTCATGTGCCGAAGCATCAAGACCCTGCGCCCGCCGTTCACCGACGAGGTGACCGAGGAGGACATCCGGGCGGCGGCCCTGCAGTACGTCCGCAAGATCTCCGGCTTCCGCGCGCCCGCCGCGCACAACGCCGAGGCGTTCGACCGCGCGGTCGAGGAGATCGCGCAGGCCAGCACGGCGCTGCTGGCCTCCCTCCAGGTGCGCGGCTCGGCCACCCGATAGCCGGTCAGACGTTCCCTGGCGCCCGGTAACCGCTCCAGCGTTCCCGGCCCGCCCGGTGGTTGCCGCTCGTCCGCCGAGTCACCGCTCAGATGTTCTCCAGCAGGGCGATGAGGTGCTTGCGGCTGTCGTCGTCCAGTTCGTCGCTGCTCCACCGCTCCCGCAGCCGCAGGGTCGCGCCGCCGTAGAGCACGAGTTCGGCGTCGAGCGGGATCCGCTTGCCGATCCGGACGCTCTCGATCTCCTCGAAGGCGACGAACCGGTTCCGCTCGGCCAGGCTCACCGCGGTCGTCGTGCCGAGCAGGTCGCGCATGCGCTGCCGCCCGTTGTCCGACTTGCCGGGGTTCGCGACCAGGACGATCCCGGTGGTCAGCACGAACAGGTCGTGTTCGGCCCCGTCCACCCGCACGTTCGCCAGGCCGCCGACGACGGCGGAACCGAAGGTGCTCGGGGCCGTGTCGGCCGGTGCTGCCCGGCGGATGTCGACGCCGAGCGCGGACAGCTCCGCGAGGGCCGCCCGCAGGCCGTCCGGACTGACCGCGAGCGTCGCGATCTTCCCCAGCGGCAGCTCGTCGCAGCGTACGCCGCGGAAGCGGGCCGGGCCGCTCCAGGAGTGCCACCACCGCGCGACGCCGGACCGCAGCGCGGCGAGCCTGAGCAGGGTCTCCAGCGGCTCGGCGAACAGCGGGCCCACCTCCCGCCGGGTGGCGGTCGGGAAGAAGGGCTGCGCGATCGTCGTGAGCTGCCCGGCCGCGATGGCGTCGATTACGTCGGCCAGCCCCACCGCCGGTTTGCCGGTCGTACGGGCGATCATGCGGAGGATCGCGTCGGCGTCGCGCTGGAGCTGCTCGGCGAGGGCCGTCGCGGTGAGCTCGGGCCAGGTCAGCAGGGTGCGCTCTTCGCTGTCGATCGCCACCTGCTGCAGCGCGCGCCCGGCCTCCGCGATGTTCGCGAGCATCATCGCCGCGGGCCGGGTGTCGAGCGGCGCCGCCGTGCGGGGCGCCGCCGCGAGGGCGGCGAGCCGTTCTGACAGGGGCGGGTGCGTGTCCCATCTGGAGCGCTGTCGTCCGGCTCGCGGGCGCGCAGCTCCTCCAGCTCGTCCCGGCGCGCCTCCACCAGCGCGCCGAACCCGGCGAACAGGTCGGCTGGGGCATATCCGGACTCCCAGCCGAGGCGGACGTACTGGTCCAGGAAGAATTCCCAGGCGGCGGCGAGGACGCGGATCTCGCGCAGCGCACTGACCGCCGCGTCGGCTCCCGCCGCCCGGGCCGAGGCGAGGTCGGCCTCCAGCTCCTGGCGACGCGACCCCGCCCGGTCGACCAGGAGGTAGAGCCGGGCGTACGCGAGGAAGAGCCAGCCCGCCGGGTTGTTCGGCCCGATGCGGTCCAGGGTGTGGGCGATCACCAGCCTGCCCCGGTACGCGGGCACGGACAGGCGGGTGTGGCGTTCGGAGTAGTGCCCGAGCTCGTGCGCGAGCACGGCCCGCATCTGTCCGACCGTCATGGTCTGCAGCAGCGGCAGGCCGACGTAGAGGCGGCGGCGTCCCCCGGAGAGCCCCAGAAAACGCGGCTCCTCCTGCACGGCGGCGTTGACCTCCGCGGTGAGCCAGATCTCCTCGGGCATCCGGGTGCGCGCCTCCGCCGCCAGCTCGCGTACGGTCGCCCACAGCATCGGCGCCCGGTCGGCAGGCAGGAGCAGGCCGCGCGCCTTCTACCTGAACGTCTGCGCGTCGGTACAAGGCGTGCAGGACCGGGCCGACGGATGGATCGCGGCCGAGCGGGAGTCGACGCTGCCGCTCCTGGTGAAAGGCGCGCACGGAGTCAGGTGGGCATGGGAGGCGCGCGGGGCCACGGGGTGGGGCGGGAGGAGACGCTGCGGCGCTTCCACGCGGCGACGAGCCGGCACCCCTGGCACCTGCACACCCACTCCCAGATGCTCCAGTGGCTGTGCGCGAAATGGTTCGGCAGCGAGGAGGAGATGTTCGCCTTCGCCCGGCGGGCCGTGGCGGACGCGCCTCCCGGCAGCCCGCTGGGCGGGCTCGTCGCCGAGGCGCACCTGGAGAAGTGGCTGTCGCTCGACAGGGGCGATGACGATGTGTACATGACGCGTCCCTACGTCAGGGCCGAGTTGCGCGCCGCCGCCGACCGCTCCGTACGGCATCCGGCCTACCGGCGGCGGCCGGGCTGACCGGAGGACCACAACGTGTTCGCCTGCGCCTTCGCCCTGGCCGGCGACCACGTCGCGGCCAAGGAGCGCTTCGAGGCGTTCGGAGATCTGGTGACCGCGATCCCCTGGCGCTATCTCGGCGATCCCGGCGCGATCTGCGGGAGGCTGCGCCGGGACGCGTTCGCGTACGCCTAGGCCACCCGGCAGGGCAACCGGATTCCAAGCGGACGTCAAGTGGCGGGCGGGACAGTGTCCGCATGGGCGTCATCTCCGGTTTCCGCCCGCCCGGCCGGTCCGACGAAGCAGGGCGAAGCGGGACGAAAAGCGCGACGGCGCGCACGGAGGCGATCGCCTGCCCGACTTGGACGCTTTGCAGCGAACAGGAAGCGTGTCACGATAAATGATCACGACGTTTGCGAGGGAGAGGGGGCGGAGCATGCCGCCTGCGATCGTCGGACATGAAGGTCCACTTGCCGGTCAGCGTTTTCCGATCGACGACAAGCCGATCACCTTCGGCCGCAGAGGCGACAACAGTGTGGTGATCACGAGCGAGCGGGCCTCGCGCTTCCACGCGGAGCTGCGCCGCGAGGCCGAGGGCTACGTGCTCCTCGACCGGGGCAGCAGCAACGGGACGCTGGTCAACGGCACGCGTGTCACCAGGCATGTGCTCCAGCCCGGCGACACGATCGCCATCGGAGGGGAGACGTTCCGCTTCGAGGCGTTCGACGACTCCGTGACGGTGCTGAACACCTCTCTGATGCAGCGGTTCCGCCCGTCGGCGCCGGACGTCGAGCCGGAGCAGGTGTTGCACGTCACCGTCTCCGGCGGCGGGCCCGTCGGGCTGGCCTTCGCCCTGCTCCTCGACCACCTCATGGGGCAGCGCGCCACCATCACGATCTACGACGGCCGCTGGACCATGGACGGCTCGCGCGTCGTGTGGAAGAACGCCAGGCAGGGCAACAACCGGCGGCAGCAGGTCGTGACCGTGCAGAGCCGCCAGTATCTGAACCTCCCGGAGGACGTCCAGCAGCGGCTGTTCACCGAGGGGTCCTACAGCGAGATGTGGCCGGCCGGTCCGGACTCCATCCGCGGCTGCGGCCCGCGGAACATCCGGATCGCCCACATCGAGGACACCCTGCTGGAGATGGCGAACGAGAGGTCCGCCCGCATCCGCCTGGTGCCGGAGAAATTCGACATCGCGGAGCGCCAGGACACCGTGGCCAAGGAGCACGTGCTCGCCATCTGCGAGGGAGGACGCTCGCGGACCCGCGAGCACTTCACCGACAGGTTCGGCCGGGCCGACGAATCGATCTTCTCGCTCGACGGCCGCCACCTGCAGGACGTGGTGCTGGGGATCCGGGTGAAGTCCAGCCTGCCCGACCCGGCGATCGTGCTGCTGACCGTGGCGCAGAACCGGTTTCTCCTCAACTCCCTTCGCGGCGAGGGCTTCCTGAACATGCGGCTCACCGACGACGAGGCCGCGGAGGTCGTCGGCATCGACCCCGTACGGCACGTGTTCGAGGAGTGCGTCGCCTCCAGCCCCTGCCTGATGGAGCGCACCCAGGACGGGGACTTCCACTGCTCGACCCACCACACGCTGTTCCTGCCCGCCCTGATCAAGGGATCGGCGCTGTGGAAGCGGGCGCAGGAAGGGCTCGCGCTCTTCGGCATCGCCGACGGCGACGTGAGCGCGGTCACCGCCTTCCGGCTCGACATGGTGCAGCGGCCGCGGTTCACCGCCCGGTTGTTCTCCCCCACCTCCACCACTCCCGGGACGTACGGGTTCCTGCTGGGCGACGCGGCCAACGCGATCCACTTCTGGCCGGGACGGGGCCTCAACAGCGGCCTGGCGTCGGCCATCTCGCTGGCCAGGTCGCTCAACCGCAACTGGCGCGGCAGGCCGTTCCGCGACGCCGACTTCGTACGGCACGAGGCGGCGATGTCGATGCTGCAATATCGGCACAAGAGCCGCGCGTGGAACGCGATGGTGACCACCGACGAGCAGGGGGTCACCCGAGCGATCAAGGACACGATCGTGCAGGGCATCGAGGAGGGCAGCGCCGCCCCGGACCGGGAAGCGGACATCGAAGCCATGATGGAGCGCCTGCGGCAGATCCGCGACCGCCTGTCACCCCGTGTGCCCGGCATGCCCGACGACGCGACGCTCCTGCGGCACCTGAACGCACTGAGCAGCGAGACGTTGCACACCCTGCTGGTGAGCGGAGCCTGGGAGACGCTGACGGTCGGCGGCGAGGAGGTCGACATCGACATCTTCGACCAGCCGGTCGCCGCGGCCTCCGCCGCCGCACCCGAGGGGGCGCTCGTCGCACGGCAGGCGGACGGGCAGAGCGGGCGGCCGGTCGGCTGACGTCGCTGCGCGAAACCCAGCCGCACGAAACCAACTGCGTGGAAAACCACTACGCGAAACACGGAACCGGCCCGGGCCGTCCGGCGGAGTAGAGGCGAGAGGCGCGACAGCGCCCACGAAAGGATGGCCTCTATGAACGGACAAAACGGGTAGTGAGGGCGATATCTGGCGATCTGCGCTACCCCTCGGTAGCCCCGGCTCACGAACCCGGTGGCTCCCGTGACGGCACCGAGCCAGGTCCCGGAGCCGGTTCCGGAGCCGGTTCCGGAGCTCTGACCCGGCCGTACGACAGCAGGCCGTACCAGGCCGCACTGGACGGGGCCGAACCGCGCGCCGCCGATCCCCCCGCCGCCGGCCCATACAGCGCCCGGCCGCACGACGCTCGACCGCACGACGCTCGACCGCATGACACTCGACCGCATGACACTCGACCGCATGACACTCGACCGCATGACACTCGACCGCATGACGGCGAGCCGAGCGACGCGCGGTTGATCGAGGCGTCGCTGACCGCGCCCGAGCGGTTCGCGGGCGTCTTCGACCGGCACGCGGACGAGATCCACGCCTACGCCGGTCGCCGTCTCGGACCCGAGCACGCCGACGACGTGACGGCCGAGACGTTCCTCGTGGCGTTCCGCAAGCGGCACCGCTACGACGCCTCGCGGCCGGACGCCCGGCCCTGGCTGTACGGCATCGCCGCCAACCTCATCTCCGGGCACTGCCGCTCGGAGATCCGGCGGCTGCGGGCGCTCGCCCGCGCGCCGCGCGACGCCGACGAGCGCGGCCTCCACGAGGAGGAACGCGGAGCGGAACGGGCGAGCGCCGCCGTCCTGCGGCCCGCCCTCGCCGCCGCGCTGGCCAGGCTGTCGACCGCCGAACGCGACGTGCTCCTGCTGGTCGCCTGGGCCGACCTCTCCTACGAGGAGGCGGCCGAGGCGCTGAAGATCCCCATCGGCACGGTCCGCTCGCGCCTGCACCGCGTGCGTGCGAAGCTGCGCCGCCATCTCGACCTTCCCGAGGAGAACCTGTGATGACCGACGAGATCGACCTGGTGGCGCGGGAACGGCCCGACGTCGCCCCCTACTCCCTGGCGGCCAAGGCGGCCGTGCGGCGGCGGCTGACCGACCCGGCGAAGCGTCCCGTCCGTCCCCGCCCGCGTCCCTACCTGTTCCTGGCGGGCGGGACGGCGCTGCTCGCCGCGGCGGGCGTCACCGCCGTCATCACGAGCCCGGCGGAGCCGGAGCCCCGGCCGGTGGCGGTGAGCGCCGGGGTCGTGAGCCTGCCGAAGGTGTCGAACATGTCGGCCGAGGAGGTGCTGGGCAAGGCGGCCCGCGCGGTGACCGACCTGTCCCTGCGCGACGACCAGTTCGTCAAGGTCAGCTCCCAGACGATGTACGAGGCCGACGTGGTCGGCGAGGACAAGAAGCAATCTCGTTACCTCTACCGGACGAAGCGGACGATCTGGCTGTCGGCCGACGGCACGAGGGACGGCGCGCTGAAGGTCGAGCATCTGGAGCCCCGGGCGTACCCCGGCTGGCCGATCCCGCCGGAGGCGTACCAGCGGAAGGGCACCGAGTGGATGCGGCTCCCTGCCTGCAACAGCGTGCGGGACACCGCCTACACGAACCTGAAGAAGCTGCCCACCGACCCGGAGGAGATGCGCGCCTACCTGTACGGCCGGCCGCGCGGCGACAACCCGCCCGACACCGGCGCGTGGACGGCCGTCGGCGACCTGCTGCGGGAGACGTACGTGCCGGCACCCCAGCGCAAGGCGCTGTTCAATGCCGCCGCCACGATCCCCGGGGTCACGGTCGACGAGAGTGTCGAGGACGCGGCCGGACGGACCGGCATCGGCGTCGGCCGGGTCTCCGGCGGGGTGCGCCAGGAGATCATCTTCGGCCCCTCCAGCTATGAGCTGCTCGGCGAGCGCGGCATCGTCGTGGACGAGAAGGAGGCGAAGGCGCCCGTCGGGAGCCTCGTGGCCTCGACCGCCCAGCTGGAGGTCACGGCCGACGACACCGCGCCGAAGGTGGACGACCCCGCCGCCGGCTGCGACTGACCCCGCACGCCGCTCGATCCCGCGGTGTCGCGAATCGAGCGGCGATGCGGAGCCCGGTAACGCGGATCGCACGGAGGGAGCGGCACAAGGTTCGGGCGGGGTTCGCCCCCCGCACGCCCGGAGTGCCCGGGGGTGCCGGGGGTGCCCCCGCCCATCACCCCACGCACCGCTCGATCCCGGAGTGACGGGGATCGCGAGGGGTTCGCCCCCACCGCCTTGCGCGCCCGGGCTCCCCCGCCCACCGCCCGGCGCGCGGTGGATGCCCAGGGCCCGGCGGGTGTCCGGGGCGCGGGGGCGTCCGGGGCGCGGGGGTGTCCCGGGCGCCCGTCCGGGGCGCGCGTCCGGGCGGAGATTTGTCAGTGGTGATCTCTAGCCTCCGGCACATGACAAACGCGACGCAGGCGTATTGCTACGCCGCGCCTTCGATGCTGGTGGACGGGCGTCTCGGGCTCTCGACGTCCGGGGGCAGGGCCCTGAGCGGCCCCGCCGTTGCGCCGAGGTTCTTCAGCGGGGTGGTGACCCAGGCGGCGCCCGCGGCGGCGGCGCTGCTGGGCGTGGCCGACGTGGCCCTCACCCGTTATCACCAGCCGCGTCCGGGGTGGACCCGCGATCCTGTCGTCACGTGCGGCGGCGACCGGCTGCGGCTCGAGTCGTTCTCCGCCTGCGGCGGTGTGTACGCCCGGCTGGACCTGCTCTGGGACGCACTGGACGGCGAGGTGTTCGACCGGGGGACGACCAATGTCGACGTCAACGGCCCGCTGCGGGAGGCGCTGGCCCGCGTGGGCCCGCGCGACCCGCTGCACCTCGGGGTCGGCGCGGACGAGCTCACGGTGACCACACTCGACGGCGCGGTGGTGGAGAAGAAGGTGCCGCTGCCCGAGCGGTGGCTGCGGGGGTTCGCCGAGGTTCAGGTGATCGCGGCGCGGATGGACCTGCGGGCCGAGCTGCCGGGGATGAGCGCGGTGCGGTTCCTGCGGTCCCTGCCCAAGCGGGCGACGGCCGACCTGTGGGTCGCCCCGGCGGGCCGCGATCTGCGCGTCTCGGACCGGCCCGGCCCCGGATCGGTGTGCCTGTCCGGCGTGGGCCGCCTGGCGACGCTGCTGCCCCTGCTGCGCTTCGCCCGGGGCCTCAAGGTGTACGGCCCGGCGTCCCCCGGCGGCCCGGCGTCGAGCGCGTGGGAGCTGGAGCTGCCCGGCATGCGCTACACGCTGGTCCTGTCACCCGAGCGCTGGCGCGGGTTCTCCGGCGAGGGCGCGGTGCTCGCCGACCTCGCCACCGACGAGGCCGAGGCCGACGCCGACGTGGTGGGGATGCTGCTCAACTTCGAGCCCGAGGTGGAGATCGGCCTGCTGGCCGACCGCGCCGGGCTGTCGCCGACGCGCGTGCGCGCCGCGCTCACCCAGCTCGGCACGGCCGGGCGCGTCGGCTACGACCTGTCCGACGCGGCGTACTTCCACCGTGAGCTTCCCTATGACCGGGAGCACGTGCGGCACCTCAACCCGCGGTTGACGTCCGCGCGGGCGCTGGTCGCGGCGGGCGCCGTGGAGGTCACGGGTGACACGGCGCGCGTACGGACCGACGGCGGGCTGCGGGAGGTCGGCCTGACCGACGGATCGTGCACCTGCCCCTGGTGGTGGGACCATCGCGGCTCACGCGGGCCGTGCAAACACGTGCTCGCGGCGAGAATCGCCGCGCGATCCGTCACGGACGCCGACATGCGGACGGTCGTGGAGACGAGCCCGGAGGCGGCACGATGAGCGCCTGGCAGGAGGTGCGCGACCTCATCACGGCGCGTGAGACGAAGACGCTGGCCGACCGCGTGATCGCCCTCACCGAGGCCGAGCGCGCCGAGGTGGCGAAGCGGCTGCCGGGCTTCCTCACGGAGATGCGCGACACCGCCATGCAGATGGCCCGCGAGAGCGAGCGGGGTCAGGGCCTCGACGACGAGGACCCCTGGCTCGCCTGGGAGCGCCGCCGCACGGTGCGGGACGCCCTCTCCGAGTTCGGCACGGTCCTGCGGATCGCGGGCGCGGGGACCATCTCGGGGCCCGCCGCCGCGGCGGCGTGGCTGACCCGCCGCGAGCTCTACCCGGAGTGGGCGCCGGCCCCGAGCCAGGCCGAGGTGGTCCGGGTGCTGGTCACCCGCCCGGCCGAGTGGCAGGCCGACGTGGCGGCCCGGCTCGCCCTGAAAATCCGCAGGCCAGGCGACGATCGGATCGCCCCGCTGGCGCTCGCGCTGCTGCGGGCCTCCGGCATCACGCCGCCCGCGCACGACATGCTCGTCGTCGCGTGGCTGACGGGCGAGGCGGCGGACGACGATCCCCTGCTCGGCCCGCTGCTGCCGCGGATCTTCCACGCCGAGGGCGCGGGCCGCGCCCTGCGCGAGGAACGGCTCACGCCGACGCCCACCCGGTGGTTCTCCCTGGTCCAGCGGCTGCTGGAGGCCGGGCGGGTGTCGCGTGCGGAGCTCCTCGACGGCTGCGTGAGCCGGTTTCTGCGCGGGGGCAACGCCGCGGACCTGCGCTTCTTCGTGCGCCTGCACGGACTGGTCGGCCCCACGCCGCAGGAGGCGGCCGAGCGGGCCCGTGACTACCTGCGGCTGCTCCCCGCCGCCCCCGGTCCGGTCGCCGAGCTGGCCCTCACCCAGATCAACCGCTGCGGCCTCCACGACGACGCCGACGTCCAGGAGGCGATCGAGGCGCTGACCTTCAGGCCCGAGGCCAAGCTCGCCCGCGCCGGCCTGACCCTGCTGGACCGGGAGGTGCGGCGGAGTCCCGCTCGCGCCGGCGAACTCGCTCCCGCGCTCGTCACGGCGTTCGCCCACACGTCCGACGACGTGCGGCGGCGAGCCGTACGGATCGCGCTCAGGCACGCCGCGGCGCTCGGTAGGGACGCCAAGCCGATCGCCGAGGCGGTTCCACTGCTGCCCGCCGATCTCGGCCGGGAGCTCGCCGCGGTGTTCGGCGGCGAGGTCGCGGCCGAGGAGACGCCGGAACCGTTCACCCCCGCGCCGCTGCCCGTCTTCCCCGAGCCCGGCCCGTTCCCCCTGCGGGCCGTGGATTGGGCCACAAGGGCACCGTACGGGTGGGAGGCGTGCGAGCAGTGGCTCGCCGATTTCGTCGAGCGGGTGGGCAGCGATCGGGCGGCCCTGCGCGAGGCGCTCCTCCCTGCCTTCGGGGACTACTCCCCCCATCTGTACGACATGGAGTGCTGGCTCGATCCGGACGCCTGGATCGCCGCCATGGCGAAGGAGGTGATCACTCCCGGCACCGATCCCGGTGTGCCCGATCCGGAACCCGTCGATCCCTGGGCGGGATCGAGCTTCTCCGTGAGCGTGAGCGCCGTACCGCCCGACGAGCCGGAGGGCCACGATCACGAGCCGGACGGCCATGCCGGACCGGAGGGGCACACCGCACCGGACGACGCTGCCGCACTGGACGGGCACCCCGCGCTGGGCGAGCACCTCACGCTGGGCGACCATGCTGGGCGGAACGCCCCTGCCGCGCTGGACGGGCATACCGCACCGGACGACGCTGCCGCACTGGACGACCCTGCCGCACTGGGCAGGCATCCCGCGCTGGACGACCCTGCCGGGCCTGCCCGGCTGGAAAACGAAGGCGACGCGGAAGACGAAGACAGTGCGGAGGGCGAGGCCGCGCCGGAGCCGGCCTTCGGCAATCTGCCGGAGCACGTCCGGGAGGAGATCTTCCGCCAGATCCGTGAGCTCGGAGTCTCCGCCGAGCGGGTGGCGGCGATGCGCGACGGCCTGCCCGTGCCTCCCCGCGATCCCGCCGAGCCGGACTTCCGCGTGGGGATCACGTATTTCGGCTTCCGGCCGCTGTTCGGCAAGCCGGAGGAGCCGGACCCCGCGGTGGAGTTCCGCCGCCGCGCCCGGCTGCCGGAGCCCGCGCGCGTCTCCCCGCCGCACATGTTCCTGCTGCACCGGCTCAGCGAGATCTACCGGGCGCTCCAGGATGGGACGCTGCCTCCCGTCCTGCTGGCGACGCCGACGGTGACCACCGGGCACCTCGATCCCGGCGTGCTGGTGGACCGGCTGGAGCTGTGCGCCGCCGCGGGCACGGAGCCGCTGCCCGCCGACCTGCAGCAGGCGTTGCTACGGCTGCCACGGGGGGCGCACCCGGTCGCGGCCGAGCGCGCCGCACGCGTGGGATCGGAGGCGGCGTCGGCCGTCGGCGGCTGGCTTGCCCGGGGCGGCCTGCCCGATCCGGAAGCCGGGGTGAAGTGGGGCTACGTCGAGGGTGCCCATGAGTACCTGTTCGAGGAGCGCGACCCGGTGCACGTCGAGCGGGTGCGGCTGGTGCCGCTGCTGCGAGCGGAGCCGACCGGGCACCCTCTCATCGACGAGTTGCTGCGCGAGCCGTCGAAGTGGTGCTGGGACGATCACGGATACGCCATGGAGTGGTGGCCGTCGATCCTTCCGTCGCACCGCGAGGTCGTCTCCGTCAACTACCTGCCCCACCTGCTCTATCAGTGGAACCATCCAGGGGTCTATCCGCCTCATCTGAAGGGCGTGGCGGACGCCAACGGCCCGATCGGGGACGCGACCTCGCTCATCCTGGCCTACTTCCTGGCCACGAGCCACCCCGGCTCGGTGCCCCTGCTGCTGCGGATGACCAGCCGGGGAGCACTGGACGCCGAGGCGGTCGGCCGTCAGATCGCGCTGCTGATCCGCCGCACCAGGCTCGAGCCCCGTCCGGTGCTCGCGTCGCTGCGGGAGGCCGCGCATAAGGGGGCGCACGAGCAGGTGTGGGAGATCGTGCGGACCCTGTTGCCCGGCCTGCTGCCCTCCACCGGGGAGCGGCCGGCCGTCGCCCACACCGAGGCGGTGAGGTTCGCCGCCGACGTGGCCGTCTGGGTGGGCGCCCGCGGCGAGATCCCGGCGGTGTCGGCGCACGCCGCCACCGGCCGGGCGAGCCGCTTCGCCCGGGAGTGCGCGCGCCTGCGCGACCTGCTCGCCGGATGACCGGGCGCTGCCGGAACGATCCGGCCTGAGATCGTCCGTCTTGTCAGAGAAGGAGCGCGGACGTTCCGGCAGCGTGCGGGGCCGATCGTGCGCGCAGACGACGTCCGGCGGATGCGTCGTCTACCGGTGACCGGACCGGCTCACTTGCACTGCTCCAGCATGGCCGCCTTGTCGGCGGAGGTCACCGGCAGGTCGTACTTGAGGGCGACCTGGGCGAACCGCACGACGTAGGAGCAGCGGATGTCGCGGCTGGGCGGCAGCCAGGTGGCCGGCCCCGAGTCGCCCTTGGAGCCGTTGGTGGAGCCGTCGACGGGGATCAGGTTGAGCGGGTCGTTGGCGATCTGCTTGCGCTTGCTCTCGCTCCACCGCGACGCGCCCATCTGCCAGTCGTACGACAGGGGCATGACGTGGTCGATCTGGACCGCCGCCGCCTTCGACTTGGTCCAGTCGATCGTCTTGCCGGTGTAGGGGTCGTACAGGGTCATGGAGACGATGACGCAGTTGGACCCGTCGCGATATTTGACGTCCCGGCCGTCGCGCTTGAGCAGGTCGTTGCGGGTGTCGCAGCCGTTGCGCCCCCAGGGGACGTCGTCCACGTTGTCGGCCCAGGCGTAGCCGAACTTGTCGCGGTCATAGCCGGTCTTCGACCCCCGGCCCTTCGTCGCCACCTTGTCGATCAGCTCGCGGGCCTTCGCCCGGTCCTTGTCCGACGTGATCGGCTTGAGGCCGGGGCCGGTGCCGTCGGGGTTGTCGAGCGGGTTGACGCCACGCTCCGTCCCGGCGTCGTCCTGCGCGCCGCTGCTCGTGCCGCCGCCCTTGCTCGCGAGGTCGCCGTCGAGTTCCGGCATCGGCCCGCAGCCCGCGAGCACGGCCACCGCCATCGAGAGTCCGGTGATCGACACGGCGATCGACCGGGTTCCACGCCCGCCCACAGCCACCCCTAGGTAATGAAATGTCCCCCTCAGATATAGCAAAGTGCAAATAAGTGGCAAAGGAGGCGCGCGCAAGATCTCGGCGCATGACGAGGGGCGTGGCACGCCGTGCGTGCCACGCCCCCTCGACCGGGCCCGATGGAAGGCCCCGTTGTTCAGATGCGGTTGATCAGATGCGGTGAATCAGGCGGGGATCCAGTCCTGCCAGACGATCTTGTTGGCCTCGACCCACTTGCGGGCGGCGTTCTCGGCGCTCATCTTGTTCACCGCCATGTCGTAGGCCACGGCGTTCTGGTCGTCGTTGGTCCAGACGAAGTTCTTGATCAGTTCGTACGCCTTGCCGCCGGTCTTGGCGAACTTCACGCTGACGACCTTGTCGAGCAGGTACGGCGGATAGTCGCACTTGATCGTCTTGACGTTGGCGTCGCACCCGATGGCGTACGGCGGCAGGTTGATCTTGACGAGCTTGAGCTGGTTGAACAGCCACTGGGGCTCGTAGAAGTACATCAGCAGCGGGGTCTCGTTCTCGGTGGCCTTGCGGGCCGCCGCGATCAGCGCGTCCTCACTGCCGGAGTAGACCACCTTGTAGGGCAGGTTCAGGTTCCTGATCAGCGCCTCGTCGTTGGTGACGAAGGACTTGTCGCCCGCGAGGAACTGGCCGAGGCCGTCGCTCTTGTCGGTCTTGAACAGGTCCTTGTACTTGGGCAGGTTGTGCCAGTCCGTGATGTCCGGATATTTCTGGACCATCCACTCCGGGACGTACCACCCGATGACGCCCTTGTTGCCGTTCTCACCCGCGGTGATCGCGACCTTCTTGTCTTCGATGTACTCCTTCTTCAGCTCCGGGTGGCTCCAGTTCTCCAGCACGGCGTCGACCGTGCCCTTCTCGAAGCCCTTCCAGGAGTCCGCCTCGCCGCTCTCGACCTTCTCGACCTTGTAGCCGAGCTCGTGCTCGAGGAGATAGGCGACGACCGCGGCGCTGGCCTCGTAGCCGATCCAGGGGTTGATCGCGAGTCGTACGGTCTTCGTGCCGCTCCCGGCGCCTGCCCCGGCGGCGTCATCCGAACTCCCGCCACTGCAGGCGGTCATGACCAGCGCGAGCGTCAGCACGCCGGCAAGGAGACGGATCCTCATATCTAGCCTCTTTGATTTCGTACGGGCGGGTCGTGCGGGCGCGGAACGCGAACGGCGGGGCCGCGGCGACACCGGCAGAGTATTCCACAACACGCGGGATCGGCCGCGATCGCGGGGATCGCGGCCGACGCGTGCGTTCAGCGCCCGGACGGGCGGAACACCGGCACGACCTGGATCACTTCGGCATCCAGGCCTGCCACTTGGTGGGGTTGGCCTCCACCCACTTCTTGGCCGCGTCCTCGGGCGACATCCCGTTGTTGGTGATGTCGTCCGCGACCGCGTTCTGGTCGTCGTTCGTCCACTGGAAGGCCTTGATCAGCTCGTAAGCCTTGCCGCCGGTGTCGGCGAACTTCTTGCTCACGATCTTGTCGAGGTCGTACGGCGGGTAGTCACAGGCGACCTTCTTGGGGTCGCTGTCACAGCCCTCCGTGTAGGCAGGGAGGTTGACCTTGACCAGCTTGACCTGGTTGAACAGCCACTGCGGCTCGTAGAAGTACATGAGCAGCGGCTTCTTCTGGTCGGTCGCCTGCTTGGCGGCCTTGATCAGCGCGGCCTCGCTGCCCGCGTAGACCACCTTGTAGTCGAGCTTGAGGTTCTTGACCAGCGCCTCGTCGTTGGTGACGAAGGACGGGTCGCCGTCCAGCATCTGGCCCTTGCCGTCCGACTCGGAGGTCTTGAACAGGTCGGCGTACTTGTTCAGGTTCTTCCAGTCGGTGATGTCGGGGTACTTCTCCACCATCCACTCGGGCACGTACCAGCCGATGACGCCCTTGTTGCCGGTGCTGCCCGCCTCGACGGCGACCTGCTTCTCCTCGATGTACTTCTTCTTGAGGTCGGGGTGACCCCAGTTCTCCATGATGACGTCGACGTCACCGGACTCCATGCCCTGCCAGGACGGCTCCTCGGCGAGGGTCACCTTCTCGACCTTGTAGCCGAGCTCGTGCTCCAGCAGGTACGACACCACCGCCGCGTCGGCCTCGTAGCCGACCCAGCCGTTGATGGCCATCTTGACGGTGCCCGCGGAACCCGGAGCGGCCGCGGAGCCCGCGGCGCTCGCGCTCGGCGCCGCCGCGGAGTCGTCCTCTACCTTGGCGCCTCCGCAGGCGGCCACGCCGAGGCCGAGAGCGAGCACCCCTGCGATCAGGCGTAACTTCTTCATGCGTTCCTCTTCTTGTGGGGAGAGCGGCGCCCGTTGGCGCCTTGCGTGATCCGGTCGAGCATGACTCCGAGGAGGACCAGGGCGACGCCGGCGGCGAGGCCCTTTCCGTAGTCCTCCTGCTGCGCGAACCCGGCCACGACGTCGTATCCAAGAGCCCCGGCGCCGACCAGCGCGCCGATGACCACCATCGCCAGCGTCATGACGATGCCCTGGTTCGCCGCGAGCAGCAGCGAACCGCGCGCCATCGGCAGCTGGACCTTCCACAGCAGCTGCCGGTCCGTGGAGCCCGCGGAGCGCGCCGCCTCCACGACGGTCCCGGGGACCGCGCGCAGGCCGTCCTCGACGAGGCGGGCGACCACCGGCACCGCGTAGATGAAGGACGCGGTGATCGCCGTGAATCGGCCGTTGCCGAACAGGGCGACGGCGGGCAGCAGGTAGGAGAACGAGGGCATCGTCTGCGCCGCGTCCAGCAGCGGGCGCAGCCCGGCGGCGAACCACCGCGACCGCGCCGCCGCCACGCCGAGCGCGAGCCCCACGGCGATGGTGATCACCGAGGCGACCAGCACCAACGTCAGCGTCTCCATGGCGTGCTCCCACAGCTGCAGCGCGGCGACGCACAGGAGGCAGGCGGTGGCGACCAGACCGGCCGCCATCCCGCTCACCCGCCAGGCGAACACCAGCACCGCCGCGGTGACCAGCCACCACGGCGCGCTGGTCAGCACGTCCTGCAGCGGGTTGAGCAGGCCGTACGCCACCGCGTCGTTGAGGAAGCCGGTGAAGGTGTACCAGTGCGCCTCGATCCAGTCGACCACGTCGTTGATCGGCCGGACGATCTGCACCTCCCACTGCTCGGGGAAGTCCTGCGCCAGCACGGGGAGCAGGGCGAGCCCCGCCGCCGTCAGGACGGCGAACCCGCCCCAGCGGACGGCCCGCGCCCGGGTGCCGCCCTCGCGCCGCTGCGCCGCCGCCCGCGTCATGCGGTCGAGCACGATGGCGATCAGCACGATGGCGACGCCGGGCACCAGCGCGGCGCCCACGTTGACCCGGGCGAGCGCGCGGAGCAGGTCCTCGCCGAGCCCGGGCGCCGCGATCAGCGCCGTCAGCGGCACCATCGACAGCGCCGCGGCGATGGTCTGGTTGACGCCCAGCATGATCGTGTTGAGCGCCAGCGGCAGGCGGACCTTGCCCAGTGTCTGCCACCCGGTGGCGCCCAGCGACTCCGACGCCTCCACCGCCACACCGGAGACCCGCTCGATGGCCATCGCGGTGATCCTGATCGCGGGCGGCATCGCGTAGATCATCGTGGCGATCGTCGCCGACGCCGGGCCGATGAGGAACAGCAGCACCATCGGCGACAGGTACGAGAACGTCGGCATGATCTGCATGACGTCGAGCACCGGCGTCACGATCCGCCGTACGCGGGGCGAGCGGCCCGCCCAGATCCCCAGCGGGATGCCGAACAGCAGCGACAGCACCACCGAGGACAGGGTCAGCGCGAGCGTCTCGACGCTCGCCTCCCAGAACCCGAGCACGCCGACGCCGGCGAAACCGGCGAACGAGACGAGCGCGATCCGCCACCCGCCGGCCAGCCAGCCGAGCCCGGCGGCCAGCCCGAGGAGTCCGGGCCAGCCGAGCGCGACCAGGACGGCCTGGATCGCGTCGTAGACTCCGGCCGCGCCGAGGCGGATGTAGTTGACGACGTACAGGAAGATCGGGCTGCTGTTGCGGTTGGCGTCGACCCAGTCGCGGGCGTCGTTGAGCCAGTGGAACAGGGTGGCGTCGTCGTCGTGCGGCAGCACGGCCTTGCCGCGGAAGGCCACGTAGAGGACCACCACCGCGATCACGCCGGCCACCGGCGCGACCCACCGCGGCAGGCGCCGGGCCCGCGCCGGGGCCTCAACGGGCGGCGCGACCTGCACAGGCGCGCTCACCATCTACGCCTCCCCACCGGTGGCGCCGGCGGAGGCCCCGGCCACCACGGGCTGGGAGTCCGGCCGCACCGCGCCGAGGAGGTCGACCCGGCTCACCACGCCGACCAGCTCGCCGCCGGAGACGACCCGGATGGGCCGGTCGGACGCCATCGCGGCCGGGACCGCGTCGTGGATGACGGTGTCGGCGGGGAGCTCGGGACCGTCGAGCGGTTCATCGGGCTCGGGGGCACGGCAGATCCAGCGCAGCGACAGCACCTGCGCCCGGGGAACGTCCCGCACGAAGTCGGCCACGTAGTCGTCGGCGGGCGCGCCCACCAGCTCCTCGGGGGTGCCCACCTGCACGATCGCGCCCGCCCGCATGATCGCGATGCGCTCGCCGAGCTTGAGCGCCTCGGACAGGTCGTGGGTGATGAAGACCATCGTCTTGCCGACCTCGCGGTGCAGCCGGATGACCTCGGCCTGCATGTCGCGGCGGATCAGCGGGTCGAGCGCGCTGAACGGCTCGTCGAACAGCAGCACCTCGGGGTCGACGGCGAGCGCCCGGGCGAGGCCCACCCGCTGCTGCATGCCGCCGGAAAGCTGCTCCGGATAGGAGTCCTCGTGGCCTGCCAGCCCGACCAGCGACAGGATGCGCCGGGCCTTCTCGTGCCGCTCGGCCTTTCCGACGCCCTGGATCTCCAGGCCGTAGCCGACGTTGTCCACGACCTTGCGGTGCGGCAGCAGCCCGAAGTGCTGGAAGACCATGCTCACCCGGTGACGGCGGAGCTCCCGCAACTGCTTGGCCGACATGCCGCGCACGTCCTGTCCGTCGATGCGCAGTTCGCCCGCCGTCGGCTCGATCAGCCGGGTGAGACAGCGCACCAGCGTCGACTTGCCGCTGCCGGAAAGGCCCATGACGACGAAGACCTCGCCTGGGCGTACTTCGAAGCTGACGTCCCTGACGGCGGCGGTGCACCCCGTCTTCGCCCGCAGTTGCGCGGGCTCAAGGTCTGCGTCGGGGCTGCCGATGATCCGGTCGGCCTTGGGACCGAAGATCTTCCAGAGCCCGCGAACCTCGATCGCGGCTGTGCCCACTCTGATTCCCCTCACTTGGCGCTCGCCCGCGAGGCGGCGTGGACGCCCGGAAACGCCAAAGCACGGCGCGAGGGCTGCCGCTCGCACGCCGTGAATGAAGAGCGGGGGGCCAACGACTCCTCAGGGCACACGCACAGGCGTTGCGCTAGGCGCAACACGGATCCTGTTTTGACAACAGGTCTGAGGCTAGGGCCCTGCTGCCCCTCTTATGGTGAAAAATGCCACCTAATCTCCATATCGTGACCGTCCAGTGATCTTTTGGTTCGCGGGCCGTACCGGGTTGTGAAGGCGCGGCGGCGCGGCGTGAGGGCCTGCCTCCGGCGCGGCCACGTGCCGTCAGGGCCCGCCCCCGCGCAGGCTCGGCGTGAAGGCCCCGGCGAGGGGCATCGGTGCCGCGCCAGGCTCGGGTCACGAAACGCCGCCCCGCGAGGCGGCGCCCGCGTCGTCACGGACTGCGGACCGAAACCCCGCACGGCGAGGCCGCGCCGACGTCGTCACGGGCTCAGGACCGAAAACGCCGCGCGGCGAGGGGCGGGCGGTGTCACGACGGGCTCAGGTGACGAGGATGCCCCCGTCGACCGGGAGCACGGCCCCGGTGACGTACGAACCGGCGTCAGAGGCGAGGAAGACGGCGGCGGCGACGAGCTCCTCCGGATCGCCGGAGCGCTTCATCAGCACCCGCTGCTCCCGCATGCGGTCGAGATAGCCGCCGGGATACCGCGCGGTCATCTCGGAGTCGAAGAAACCCGGCTCCAGGCAGTTGACCCGGATGCCCCGTCGCGAGGTCCACTGCTGGGCGAGGTCACGGGTGAGCCCGACGACAGCGGCCTTCGACGCGCTGTAGGCCGCCTGCGGCAGCCCGGCCGTGGTCTCGCCGAGCACGCTGCCGATGTTGACGATCGACGAGCCCGGCCGCATGACCCGGGCGCAGGCCTGGGCCATCCAGTAGGTGCCGTTCAGGTTCACGTCGAGCACCCGGCGGAACTCTCCGGGCGCCTCCCGCAGTGCGGGCACGGCCGTGCCGACGCCCGCGTTGTTGATCAGCACGTCGACGCGGCCGAACTCGCCCATGGCCGCGTCGACGAGGGCCTGACACTCCTCGGGGACCGACACGTCGGTCGGGACCGCGAGGCAGCGGCGGCCGGTCTCCTCGACCAGCCGCCGGGTGCGCTCCAGCCCTTCGGGACGGCGGGCCCCGATCACCACGTCGGCGCCCGCCTCCGCCAGACCCCTGGCGAAGGCGACGCCGAGCCCCGCCGAGGCCCCCGTCACGATGGCCACCCTGCCGTCAAGACGGAACCGGTCCAGGATCACGCCGCCTCCTCGCTCACGAATCGAACCGACTCTAGAGCAAGGTTCCGCCGACACGGATCAGAGGCCGTATTCCTTGGAGATCCGCTCGTGCCGCTCGGCCTCGATGCCGACCTCGCGGGCGAGGTCGAGCCACGCGAGCGGGTGGGACCACTGCTCGGTCACGTCGTCGAGAACGGCGTCCAGCTCCGCCGGACGCACGGTGGGCGGGATCGCGATCCAGCCGAACACGCCGGGAAGCTGCTCGCCGGTGGCCGGGTGGGTGACGCGGTAGTTCTCGTCGCTGTAGACCCACATGGGCCAGCCGCGCTCGGCGAGGACCTCGTTGAACTCGGCCCACTCGTCCTCCGACGGCGCCGCGCCGTCGAAGAACCAGCTCGTGTAGCCGCCCGGGCGCAGCATCGTCACCCCGGCGAACGGGATGACGAAGCTCTCGCGCTCCTGCTCGTTCTCCGGGATCGGCTCCAGCGGCCGGGGGTCGATCACGACCACGTCGCCCGCGTTGTATTCCATGCCGCGCGGCTGCGGGATCGCGAGGCGCGCGGTGGCCGGGCCGGTCCGTACGGCGAGCACCTCCCGCTGGCTGCCGTCGGGAGCGGGGAGGATCACCCGGACCAGGTGCCACTCCTCCTCGATCGGGCCCTCTCCCGGCTCGATCGGCATGCCGAGCTTGGCGCCGGCGGCACGAACGGTCGCCCAGTCCTCCACGGCGGTGGACAGCACGATGAGCCGCCAGACGTCCTCCTCCTCGCCCTCACCGGAGTCGAGGAGCGGCTTGAGGATCTCGGCCGCCTTGGAGTTGTCGCCGAGCTGCTGCACCGCGCCCGACCACAGACGGCGCGCCTCCAGGCCGCTTCCGTGGGCGACCGCCTGCTCGGCCTCGGCCGCCGTCTGCTCCCAGCGCTCGCGGGCGCGGTGCAGCCGGGCGAGCGCGAGGTGCGAACGGGTCTCCGGCAGCCGGGCCGCCAGCGTCTCCACCCGCTCGTCCTGCCCGGCCTCGATGAGCAGGCCGGTGAGGTAGGAGATGTCGTCGTCGCCGGCTGCGGCGGGGTCGCCGTCCTCGACGATCGTCTTCCAGTAGAGGTCGGCGCCCACCGGGGCGTAGCCGAGGAAGCCGAGCGTCGTGGTGTGGCGCCGGGTGGCCTCCAGGTCGGTGCCGGACAGCGGCCACAGCCAGCCCACCCACCGCTCGGGGTCGGCGGTGCTGCCGTCGGCGGCGTCGAAGTAGGCGACGAGCTCGTCACGCGGGCCGGGCGGCGCGAGCTCCTTGGCGGCGTCGGCGGCGGCGCGCAGCTCGGCCACCCGCTCGGCCAGGCCCTCGGTGGCGCGGAGACTGGCGATCGCGGCCTCGGCGTAGTCGGCCAGCAGGCGGGCCTGCCACAGGCCCTGCCGCGCGACGGCCAGGTGACCGGCGGTCAGCGCCAGCTCGAACCTGGCGCGGTGGCCGCCCACGCTCTCGAAGTAGGAGATCCACTGTCGCAGGATGCGGCCGAGCTGCCAGGTGTTGGCGATGCCCTCGGTGAGCATGCCGACCGTGCGCGCCCACTCCACCCACTCGCGCGCGTGGTCGCCGATCACGTCGAGGTCGGGCAGCGCTTCGACGGCCTCCGGGATGCGGCCGAGCGTGGCCAGCACCTGCGACTTGAGCAGGGTCTCGCGGCGGCCCTTCGCGACCGGGTCGTCCGGCTTGAAGCCGGTCGAGGCGTCGAGCGCGGCCAGGGCGTCGTCCGCGCGCCCGGCGGCGAGCAGGGCACGCGCGGAGGCGGCGCCCAGCTCCCAGCTCGCCTCTCGGCCCGCTCCGCGCAGGCGCTCGACCGCCGCCTCGGCGTACGCGACGGCCTCGGCCGCCTGGCCGGCGTCGATCAGCGCCGCGACGTACTGCGTGGCCAGGCCGGAGAAGGCGAGGGACTCCGGGCCGACGCCGTCGAGGACGGCGCCCAGGGCGGCGAGCCGGGTCTCGGCATAACCGGGGCCGTCGGTGTTGGCCTGGGTCATCGCCAGGACCTCCACCGCGCCGGGGGCGGCAGGACAGTCGCTGACGTCGTCACGCTGGGCGAAGTCCGCCAGCGCGACGGCGTCCTCGAGCGCCGCCGCGCCGATCGCCCGGTCGCCCACCCGGCCGAGCAGGTGCCAGTAGCGCGCGAAGAACTCCAGCCACGGCTTCTCCAGCGTCTCCGCGTGCTGCGCGATCGCCGGCGCCACGACGTCGAGCTGGGTGAAACGGCCCTCCAGCGCCTGCGCGGGCACGTCACCCAGCGCCATGGCCAGCCCCGTGTTGCCCGCCTCGTGCAGTTCGCGCTGGGTGCCGCCGACCCAGGCCCAGATGTCCACGTCCATGAGCAGTCAGTCTGCCAGGTTGCCGACCATGACCCAAACGAACGCGGCCTTCGGCTCCCCGGCGCGTCAGCGCGCCCGGCCCGCCAGGGACGCCTCCCGGAGCAGGGCGCACAGCTCGGTGAGCTCCGCCGGGCCGAGCACCGCGTACGCGCGGGCGACGAGGTCGTCGGTCAGCGCCTCTGCCCTGGCCCTGCGCTCCACCGCCTCCGCCGACGGCGCGGGGTAGGGCTCGGGCCAGGCGAGGAAGCGGGCGACATCGGTGGTGCGGCCGTAAGGAACGGGGGTCCCGGCGTCGGCGGCGCCCACGAGGGTGGCCTCCAGCGGGCCGAGTCCCTCCGCCACCACGGCCGTCGCATGCCAGGCGCCACGCAGTTCCCGCACGACGTGCAGCAGGTGTGCCACGAGGGCGGGCCCGCCGTCGGGCCGCGGCATGGCCCGCCATCCGGCGAACAGCGGCGCGCAGTAGACGTCCGCGCCGTCGGCGACGGTGGCGAGCAGCTCGGCCAGCCGGTCGGCGTTTGCGAAGCCGGCGAGCCTGCGCCGCCCCCAGTCGTGGCAGGCCCCTGCGTAGAGCGCGGCGGCCTCCTCCGCGGGGAGTTTGCGCCCGCCCTCCCACGACTCGCGCACGTGCCCGGCCGGGAAGAAGACGACCGCCGCGAGCACGACGTCGGCGTCCACCTCGCCGAGGACGCCGCACCTGCCCCGGAAGTACATCTCCCGTGGGCCGAGACCGTGCCGCTCGCACAGCGCCTTGACCTCGCGGGAGAGCATGAAGCCCCCGCCGAGGGCCCCGACGACCGCCTTCGTCTCCACCACCGCGTCACGCGCGTCCATGCGCCCTCCTCGGTCCGGTCTCCCAGACTCACGGTGGCGGATCAGAACAAGATTCTGCAAGTCCTCCGGAACGATCAGAGGACGGCGGGCCACTCCCCCGAGGCGACGAGGACGGCCGGGCCGGACAGATAGCTCGTGTCCTCCTCCAGCCTGACGGTGACCGTGCCGCCGAGGACCCGGACCTCCCAGGTGCCGGTGGTCTCCCCGGCGGCATGGGCCGCGGCGACGGCCGTCGCGACCGCGCCGGTGCCGCACGACCGCGTCTCGCCCGCGCCCCGCTCGTGCACCCGCATCGACACCTTGTGGTCGCCCAGCATGTTGAAGATCTCGACGTTGACGCCCTCGGGGTAGACCCCGCGGTCGAAGGCGGGCGCGCGGCCGAGGTCGAACCCCGCCACCGGCTCCTCCACGGCGCACGCCAGGTGGGGGTTGCCCATGTTCACGTTCACGCCGCGGCACTCGCGCCCGTCGACCACCGCGCTGCTGTCCCCCAGCACCCGCGGCATGCCCATGTCCACGGTCACGTCGCCCGTCGCCCCGAGCCGTACGCGCTTGAGGCCCCCGCGGGTGGCGACGGCGAACTCGCCGGGCGCCGCGAGGCCCGCGTCCACGAGATAGCGGGCGAAGACCCGGACGCCGTTGCCGCACATCTCGGCGACGCTGCCGTCGGCGTTGCGGTAGTCCATGAACCACTCGGCCTCGCCGGCCAGCCCGGCCGCCTCGGGACAGAGCTTGGTGCGCACCACGCGCAGCACCCCGTCGGCGCCGATGCCCGCGCGCCGGTCGCACAGCGCCGCGACGTCCACCGGGGACAGGTCGAGCGTGGCGTCGGCGTCCGGCAGGATGACGAAGTCGTTCTCGGTGCCGTGGCCCTTCAGAAACCGCATGGCAGCAGTCTAGGAGGCCTCGGTGATCACGCGGATCGCGCGGTCGGCCAGATCGGGCGCGTCGAACGGCAGCCAGACCACCCGGGGGTCGCGGCGGAACCACGACTCCTGCCGCCGGGCGAACCTGCGCGTGGCGCGCACCGTCTCCTCCCGCGCCTGCTCCTCGGTCCACTCCCCCGAGAGGAAGCGCAGCACCTGCGCGTACCCGAGCGCCCTGCTGGCGGTCCTGCCCTCCGCCAGGCCGCGCGCCGCGAGCGCGCGCACCTCGTCGACGAGCCCGGCCTCCCACATGAGGGCGACCCTGCGTTCGATCCGCTCGTCGAGCACCGGCCGCGGCACCTCGACGCCGATCTGCACGCTGTCATAGACGGCGTCGTACGACGGCATCGTGGCGGAGAACGGCCGCCCGGACAGCTCGATGACCTCCAGCGCCCGGACGATCCTGCGGCCGTTGCTCGGCAGGATGTTCTCCGCGGCCACCGGGTCGAGGCCCTTGAGCCGCTCGTAAAGGGGCGCCGGGCCGGTCGCGGCGAGCTCCTTCTCCAGCCGGGCCCGCACGTCGGGGTCGGTGCCCGGGAACTCCAGGTCGTCGATCGCGGCGCGCACGTAGAGCCCGGATCCGCCCGCCAGCACGGGCGCCCTGCCGCGGGAGCGCAGGTCCTCGATCAGCGGGCGGACGAGCCGCTGGTATTCCGCCACGCTGGCGGTCCGCGTCACCGGCCAGAGGTCCAGCAGGTGGTGGGGGACGCCGCGCCGCTCCCGCATGGTCAGCTTGGCCGTGCCGATGTCCATGCCCTCGTAGAGCTGCATGGAGTCGGTGTTGATCACCTCGCCGTCCAGCCGGAGCGCCAGCTCGACGGCGAGATCTGACTTTCCCGCCGCGGTCGCGCCCACGACGGCGATCACAGGTAGCTGCCCCACACCCTCCAGTGTCCCAGCGGCGGAGAGGTCAGATGTCCCAGTCCAGGGTGGGAGGCAGGTGGCCTTCGAGGGTGAGCAGCCACCGCTTGGACTCCACGCCCTCGCCGCCGCTGAAGCCGCCGAGCCCGTTGCTCGCGACGACCCGGTGGCACGGCACGATGATCGGGATCGGGTTGGCGCCCATGATCGAGCCGATGGCCCGCGCCGGGACCCCCGTGCCGCTGCGCGCCGCCAGCTCCCCGTACGTCACCACCTCGCCGTACGGGACGGTCGCGAACAACGTGCCGAGGACCTGCCGCTGGAGCGGCGACATGAGCCGCCAGTCCACCGGCACGCGGAACTCCTTCAGCTCGCCCCGGAAGTAGGCCGTCAGTTCCTCCCGGGCGGCGGCCGTACGGGCCGGGTCGTCGGCGACGGCCATCCCGAGACGATCGGCGACGCTCTCCCTGAACCGGGGGCCGTCCTGGAAGTGCGTCGCGACGACCCCGTCTTCGGTGACGGCGGCGACCACGTCGCCCACCTTGGCCGGTACGGTCGCGAACGCCACCGTGCTGCTGTCCATGCGTCCCATTCTGCGCGCGCCCGGGCGGGGTAGGGTGATCGGGTGCTGGTCGCCGCTGCCGTCTGCCCGCATCCTCCGCTGCTCGTCCCGCAGGTCGCCGGGGCCGCCGCACCCGAACTCGACGATCTTCGCGCGGCCTGCGCCGCCGCGGTCGGCTCGCTTCTCGACGCCCGCGCCGACGTGCTGGCCGTGGCCGGCGGCGCCGACGCCACCGCGTCCTTCCCCGGCGACGCCGCGGGGACGCTGCGCCCGTGGGGCCCGGACGTACGGGTCGGCCCGGGCGATCCCGTCCTGCCCCTGTCGCTGACGATCGGCCGCTGGCTGCTGGAACAGGCGTCGTCCGGAGACGACCTGCCCGCGCTGCGGTTCGAGGCGGTCGGGTTCGACGCCCCGCCGGGCGAGTGCGCCGCGCTGGGCCGCCGCCTGGCGGACTCGGCGGGGCGGGTGGCGCTGCTGGTGATGGGCGACGGCTCGGCCAGGCGCACCGAGAAGGCGCCGGGTTACATCCACCCCGGCGCGGTGCCGTACGACGAGGTGATCGCCGCCGCGCTCGCCTCTGGCGACGCCGGCCGCCTGCTGGGCCTCGACCCCGGCGAGGCGCGGGAGCTGTGGGCGGCGGGCCGCGCGGCCCTCCAGGTCCTCGGCGGCGCGGCCCGGACGGCACCCGCCGCCTGCGAGCTGATGTATGACGACGCGCCGTACGGCGTGGGCTACTTCGCCGCCCGCTGGGCCTGGTAGTCCGCGCGCTTCGGCACGGGGACGCGCATGAGGTCGCGCGCCGTCACGACGTCCCCGGCGTAGGACGTGCGCACCTCGTCGACGAAGCGCGGCTCGTCCGCCGTCGTGTAGCGCTCGGAGAAGTGGGTGAGCACCAGCCGCCGCACCCCGCAGGCCGCCGCGATCCGCCCCGCCTGGGCCGCCGTCAGGTGCCCGTACTGCGCGGCCAGCGCGCTCTCGTCCGACAGGAAGGTCGACTCGATCACCAACAGGTCGACGCCGTCGGCCAGGGCGAACGCGCCGTCGCACATCCGGGTGTCCATCACGAAGGCGGCGCTCTGGCCCGGCTTGGGGGCGCTGCACTCGTCGAGCGTGACGGTCGTGCCGTCGGGCAGGGTCAGCGAGCCGTGCCGCTGAAGCTCGCCGATCATCCGTCCGCGCACGCCCCGCCTGGCCAGTTCGCCGGGCAGCATGCGGCGTCCGCCCGGCTCGTCCACGCGATAGCCGTACGACTGGACGGGATGCGACAGCGGCCGCGCGGTCAGCGTCACGGGTCCCGCCGGCCACCGGGTCACCTCGCCGGAGACCGGACGCGGCGCGATCACGTCGGTGTCGGCGAAGGCCGACGCGTTGCGCAGCCTGCCCCAGTACGTCTCGCCGCTCGCGGGGTAGGCCGCCCGCACCTCGTGGGTCACCTTGTCCCTGGCGATCCGCTGGACCACGCCGGGCACTCCCAGGCAGTGGTCGCCGTGGAAGTGCGTGACGCAGATCCAGGTGATGTCGTGCGCGCTCACCCCGGCGTGCAGCATCTGCCGCTGGGTGCCCTCGCCCGGGTCGAACAGGAACCCTTCGCCGTCCCAGCGCAGCAGATAACCGTTGTGGTTGCGGTGACGCGTGGGCACCGCGCTGGAGGTGCCGAGGACGACCAGTTCACGAACGGACACACGGCGATGCTAGGACGTGTCCGGCAACCGCCGCGTGCGGAGGCATCGGTCGTACACGGCGTTTCTATGGAAATTGCCTCACTCACTAATATCAGGGACATTTTTCGCGACAATGGCCGTCGGCATATTTGGAGTCCCCGGTAATCGGCGGAACCGCCGCGGGAATTCACATGCGGCGGGCAGACTGAGAAATCGGAAACGACTGCCCGCCGCACGGAAGATCACGACCTTGCCGGATTTCTCCCCAACCCCGCGGCACCGCCGCGAAGGTCACCCCGTTCTCGCCCTCACGGGCGTCGTCGGCGTGATCGCCGTCGCCGGGCTCGGCGTCGTGCTGGCCGTCCTGTCCGGTCGGACCCCCGCGCCCCCGCCCGCCCCGCCGGTGGCCGTCGACCTGGGCGCCGCGGCCACACCGGCACGTCCGGTGCCGGGATCGCCCGCCGCCGACCCCTTCTTCCCGTCGGAAACCGCACCGCCCGATCATGCGTCCGAGCTGCCGGAAACGGAACCGGAACGCGCGGCCGGACATCACGACGAGACCGGAGAAGCGGTCACGCGAGACGGCGCGGAGAACAATTCGGGAAACGACCCGAAAAAGGGGCAGCCGGTGAAAAAACAGCCGGTTCGGGAGCCGCGGGCGCATCGACGCGACGCACCACCGCCCGGCCGCGAGATCGAATCGTCACGGTCGTCCCGGCGTCCCGCCCCGGCGGCGCGCCCCTCCTCCGGGTCCCGGACGCCCTCGACGTCCTCGTCGTCACAGGGCGGCGGAGGCGACTCCGCTGACGGCCTGCCCGGGGAGGCGCGGCAGCCGCGACCGGCCCGCATGGCTCCGCAGGACGCCCGGCAGCAGACCGCACGCGGCTCCACGAGCGACGCCACGATGGCCGAGACCACGAAAGCCGGGAACACCGCGTCCAAGAGCGCCGGGGACACGGACCCGTCCGGCGCGGCGAGCACCCGGGTCGAGGACCCCTGCCTGCAGTTCGACGACGAACTGCGGCGCGACTACTGCTACGACGTCCTGCGCGCCCTCGGCCAGTGAACGTCGTGTGCCCGCGCGATGGCCGGAATCAGCGGCCGGCCCAGCGTCCCGGAGCGTGCCCCGACCCGCGCCCTTGCCCTGACCTGCCCGACGGCCGGCCCAGCATCCGGGAGCGTGACCTGCCCGGCGACCTGGCCCGTGCCTGACCCGCGCCACTGACTCGCCCAGCGGGCCGGCCCACGGCCTGCCCGGTGCTCCGCTCAGCGGCGCGGCCGGTGACCCCCGTTGAACGCCCGGTGACCCGGCCGTCGCCGGACCCGACGCGTCAGACGGCCGAGCAGGCGGACGGCTCGGCGGGCAGCGGAGCGGGACGCCCGATGGTGGGCATTCCCAGGCTGACCGCGTTGCCCCGCTGCGGAGCGGCCTGCCGGGCCTCCCACGCGTCGCCCGCGCGGGTCCGCCGTACGGACAGGACCTTGTCGGCCACCAGGTGGTGCGGCGCGGCATAGGTCACCTCGACCGTGACCATGTCGCCGGGGCGCGCGTCGGCGGCGGCCTCGCCGGCGAGGTGGACGAGGCGGTTGTCGGCCGCCCGGCCGGACAGGCGGCGGGTGGCGTCGTCCTTGCGGCCCTCGCCCTCGGCGACCAGCACCTCCAGGGTGCGGCCGACCTGCTTCTTGTTCTCCTCCCAGGAGATCTCCTCCTGGAGGGCGACCAGGCGCTCGTAGCGCTCCTGGACGACTTCCTTGGGCACCTGGTCCTCCATCGTGGCGGCGGGGGTGCCAGGCCGGATGGAGTATTGGAACGTGAACGCGTTGGCGAAGCGCGACCGCCGTACGACGTCGAGGGTCTGCTGGAAGTCCTCCTCGGTCTCGCCGGGGAAGCCCACGATGATGTCGGTCGAGATCGCGGCGTCCGGCATCGCGGCCCGGACCCGCTCGATGATCCCGAGGTAGCGCTCGGACCGGTATGACCGGCGCATGGCCTTGAGGATGCGGTCGGAGCCGGACTGCAGCGGCATGTGCAACTGGTGCATCACGTTCGGCGTCTCGGCCATGGCGGCGATCACGTCGTCGGTGAAGGCGGCCGGGTGGGGCGAAGTGAAGCGGACCCGCTCCAGGCCCTCGATGTCGCCGCAGGCCCGCAGCAGCTTGCCGAACGCCAGCCGGTCGCCGAACTCCACGCCGTAGGTGTTGACGTTCTGCCCCAGCAGGGTGATCTCCAGGACGCCCTGGTCGACGAGCGTGCGCACCTCGTTGAGGATGTCGCCGGGACGGCGGTCCTTCTCCTTGCCGCGCAGCGACGGCACGATGCAGAACGTGCAGGTGTTGTTGCACCCGACCGAGATCGCCACCCAGGCCGCGTACGCCGACTCGCGGCGGCTCGGCAGCGTGGAGGGGAAGGTCTCCAGGGACTCCTTGATCTCGACCTGGGCCTCTTCGGCGATCCGGGCCCGCTCCAGCAGCACCGGCAGCGACCCGATGTTGTGAGTGCCGAAGACCACGTCCACCCACGGGGCCCGGCGGACGATCTCGCCCTGGTCCTTCTGCGCCAGGCACCCGCCGACCGCGATCTGCATGCCCTTGCGGGCCATCTTGATCGGTCTCAGGTGGCCCAGGTTGCCGTAGAGCCGGTTGTCGGCGTTCTCGCGTACGGCACAGGTGTTGAACACGACGACGTCCGGCGTGTCGCCTTCGGCCGCGCGGACGTATCCGGCGTCCTCCAGCAGCCCGGACAGCCGCTCCGAGTCGTGCACGTTCATCTGGCAGCCGTAGGTCCGCACCTCGTAGGTCCGGGCCGCGCTTTCGGCGCCCTGGGTCGTCGCAGTCTGTGTGGTCGCAGTCATCGCACTACCAGGGTAGGCGCTTCGCCGCCCCTGCCCGTACCCGAACGTCGCACACCCGGCTGCGACGTGACGCATGGCGAGCCCTGCCGGACCATGCCGGGCGCGGACCCAATCGCGGACCCAATCGTGGACACGGAGCCGCCGTCATGACCCCGGCTCGCTTCTTTCATTACCCAGGCTTGTAACAACGGAAAGTTTCGTTTTATTGAGTCATTCATGTCTATGTGGTGCCCTTGTGAGGGCAGAAACCAACGCTCCCCACCGATTGGCCGAAACGATGCCCAACTGGAACCGATCATCCATTCTCGTCCGCAGGACGGTCGGTTACTCCATCGCCGCAGCGCTGGTCTGCACCGGGGTCAGCCTGCTCTTCCTCTTCGTCGTGGGCAGCAAGGACGCCGACATGGCCCGGGACCGGGCCACCGGGGCGTGGGACCGCACGGTGCCCTTGATCAGGGAGGGATACCTCCCCTCCATGCTGCCGGCGGGCCGCGACATCGCGATCCAGGTCCTGAACACGCAGGGACAGGTCGTCGCGTCCACGCCGCAACTCGCGCACAAGCCCCCGATGGCCACCTTCCGCGCGCCCAGCGCGAGCGTGCACGCCGAACGGGTGCTGTGCCCTCCCGCCGGGCTGAAGGACTGCATGACCGTCTTCTCGTACAAGGTCTATCAGCCGGACGGGCCGTGGCTCCTCTACATCGCGGTTCCAACCGTCCCCTGGTTCGGGAACACGGCGGCGTTGTCCTTCGCGATCGGCATGTCCCTGCTCGCGACCGCGATGACGGCGGCCGGGACCTTCCACGTGGTCAAAAGGGACATGACCGCGGTGGACGCCATCCGCACGGAACTGGCGGAGATCACCGCCACCCATCTGCACCGCCGGGTCCCCGTGGCGTGCGACAACCAGGAGGAGATCAACCTCCTGGCCGGAACGGTGAACGACACCCTCGACCGGCTCGAAGGCGCGTACAAGCAACTGCGGCAGTTCACCTCGGACGCCTCGCACGACCTGCGCAGCCCCCTCACCGCCATGCGGACGCAGCTCGAAGACGCCCTCATGCATCCGGACGACACCGACTGGCCGAGGATGGCCGGGGCGGTGCTCACCGGCGTGGACCGGCTCCAGGCGATCGTGACCGACCTGCTGACCCTGGCCAGGCTGGACGCCCGCGCACCGCTCGACCTCAGTGCGACCGACCTCGGCCGGTTGGTCGGCGAGGAGCTCGACCGCCACGACTACCGGATGCGGATCGTGCGGGATCTCCGGCGGAACGTGTTCGTCGACTGCGACCCGCTGCGGATCACCCGCCTCCTGGTCAACCTGCTCGACAACGCCGAACGGCACGCCACCTCGCTGATCACCGTCAGCGTGCGGGCCGACGGGCCGACGGCGACGCTGGAGGTCCTCGACGACGGCGCCGGGATCGCCCCGGAACACCGGGAACGGGTCTTCGACCGCTTCACCCGGCTGGACGCCTCACGCGACCGAGACTCCGGGGGGACCGGGCTGGGGCTGGCGATCGCACGGGAGATCGCGGAAGCGCATCACGGCACGCTGACCATCCAGGACAGCGAAAAGGGAGCACGGTTCGTCCTGCGTCTGCCCGTCCGCGAAGCGCCGCAGACCTCCGGCCGCAGTTCGCACGGCACCGGTCATGCCGGCCTTTTCAGCTTTCCGGTCATTCGGTGAGTTCCCCGTCAGTCGATCAAGCCGCTCTCCGGCCCCGATGAGCCCCGTCCCACCGCCGGCCGCCGGAGCCGTACGGACAAACCGGGAGTGATGTCCTGAGCAGCCGGGATGTGATCTATTCGGTACCGCTCCGTTAGTGACGCGGCGACGTTGACCCCCCTACGTTGTTGACCATGACGGAGATCAGTGGTTCCGACCCGCTTGTCAGACTGGAGGGAGTCAACAAGCATTTCGGTCCCCTGCATGTGCTCAGGGATATCGACCTGAGCGTGGGCCGGGGCGAGGTGGTCGTCGTCATCGGCCCGTCCGGCAGCGGCAAGTCCACGCTGTGCCGGGTGATCAACCGGCTGGAGACTATCGACACCGGGACCATCGTCTTCGACGGGCGGGAGCTGCCCGCGGAGGGCCGGGCCCTGGCCCGCCTGCGGTCCGAGGTCGGGATGGTGTTCCAGTCCTTCAACCTCTTCTCGCACAAGACGATCCTGGAGAACGTCACGCTCGGCCCGACCAGGGTGCGCAAGGTCGCCCGGCAGCAGGCCGAGCAGCGGGGCATGGAACTGCTCGAACGGGTCGGCATCGCCACGCAGGCGGGCAAGTATCCCGCCCAGCTTTCCGGCGGCCAGCAGCAGCGCGCGGCCATCGCCCGCGCGCTGGCGATGGACCCCAAAATGATCCTTTTCGACGAGCCCACCTCGGCCCTCGACCCCGAGATGGTCCAGGAGGTGCTCGACGTGATGACCGGTCTGGCCAAGGACGGCATGACGATGATGGTCGTGACCCACGAGATGGGCTTCGCCCGCCGGGCGGCCAACCGGATCGTGTTCATGGCCGACGGCCAGATCGTCGAGGAGGGGTCGCCCTCGGAGTTCTTCACCCAGCCGAGCACCGAGCGCGCCCGCGACTTCCTCTCCAAGATCCTCACTCACTAGATCCCAGCTCACGACAAGCTCCACAAGAAGCGAAAGGTGACGCGGATGCGATTCGGAGCCGGCCTGCTCGCGCTGGCCGCCCTGGCCACCGGCCTGACTGCCTGCGGCAACTCCGGTGCGGACTCGATCGTCGACAAGGCCAAGAACGACAAGAAGCTCGTGGTCGGCATCAAGATCGACCAGCCGGGCTGGGGGCTGAAGAAGCCCGACGGCAGCTACGGCGGATTCGACGTCGACGTGGCGAGGTACGTCGCCAAGGAACTCGGCGTGCCGGAGAGCGGGATCACGTTCAAGGAGGCCCAGTCGGCCAACCGCGAGCCGTTCATCCAGCAGGGCCAGGTGGACATGGTCGTCGCGACCTACTCCATCACCGACGAGCGCAAGCAGAAGATCTCCTTCGCCGGGCCCTACCTGGTCACCGGACAGGACATCCTCGTCCGCGCCGACGACACCTCGATCACCGGGGTCGAGTCCCTCAAGGACAAGAAGGTCTGCGGCGCCCAGGGCTCGTCGTCGCCGAAGCGGCTCGCCGACAAGTTCGGGCCCGAGTGGGAGTCCAAGAACCTCACCCAGCAGCAGGGGTACGGCGCCTGCCTGCCGCTGCTGGAGAACAACCAGGTCGACGCCATCTCCACGGACGCGACGATCCTCGCCGGGTTCGCCGCCCAGTTCCCCGGCAAGTTCAAGCTGATCGGCCAGCCGTTCAGCGAGGAGCGGTACGGCATCGGCATCAAGAAGGACGACAAGGCCGGCCGTGACGCGATCAACAACGCCATCGAGAAGTTCTTCAACGACGGCAGCTGGCGTGCGGCCCTCGACGCCAACCTCGGCGAGTTCGGCAAGTACTTCACCACGCCGCCGGCCGTCGACCGCTACTAGGACGGCGCGGAAGCGGCACTGAGAGGAGGCCGGCGGTGGAGGCCGTCGTCGACGAGCTTCCCGTCATCCTCGGCGCGTTCTGGCTGACGGTGAAGCTCACGGTGGTCAGCGGGGTGATCTCGCTGGTCTGGGGGATCGTGCTGGCGGCCATGCGCGTCAGTCCGCTGCCGGTGCTGCGAGGGGCGGGCGCGGTGTACGTCAACGTGCTGCGTAACACGCCCCTCACGCTCATCATCGTGTTCTGCGGCCTCGGCCTGGGCACGGTGATGAGCGTCCAGTTCTCCCGGGACGACCTGTCGCTCAACAGCTTCTGGCTGTCGATCATCGGGTTGTCCGCCTACACCTCCGCCTTCGTGTGCGAGGTCGTGAGGTCCGGGATCAACACCGTGCCGCTCGGGCAGGCGGAGGCGGCCCGGGCGATCGGGCTGACGTTCCTGCAGACGCTCCGCCTGGTGATCCTCCCCCAGGCGGTGCGCACGGTCATCGCTCCGCTCGGCAGCCTGCTGAACGCCCTGGTCAAGAACACGACGGTCGCGGCGGCGATCGGCGTCATGGAGGCGGCGCTGCGGATGAAGAACCTGTTCGACGCCCACGGAGACGCGATCATTCCCATCTTCCTCGGCTTCGCCGCCGGGTTCGTCGTGCTGACCCTCCCCTTGAACCTGCTGTCCGGCCGGCTGGCCCGGCGCCTGGCGGTGATCCGATGAGCGGACGCGGCGCCACCGTCCTCTACGACGTCCCGGGCCCGCGCGCCCGCCTGCGCAACAACGTGCTGACCCTCGTGTTCGGCGTCGTCCTGCTGCTGGTGGCGTACTTCGTCTGGACGAAGTTCGACGAGAAGGGCCAGTGGGACGGCAAGCTGTGGGAGCCGTTCCTGCGGGGCGAGACCTGGACCGAGCTGATCCTGCCCGGGCTGCTCAACACGCTGGTCGCCGCCGCGCTCGCCGCGGTGCTCGCGCTGCTGTTCGGGGCCGTGTTCGGCATCGCCCGTCTGTCGGACCACCGCTGGGTGCGGATCCCGGCCGGGGTGGTCGTCGAGGCGTTCCGCGCGGTCCCGGTGCTCATGCTGATCTTCTTCGCCCAGTACGGCGGGAGCCTCGCCGGGCTGGTCGTGACCGAGTTCGCGGCCGTGGTCTTCGGTCTCACGGTCTACAACGGGTCGGTCCTGGCCGAGATCGTGCGCGCGGGCATCCTCGCCGTGCCGCGCGGCCAGGCCGAGGCGGGATCCGCGATCGGTCTGCGCAAGAACCAGGTGATGCGGCTGATCCTGCTGCCGCAGGCGGTGACCGCGATGATGCCCGCGATCGTCAGCCAGCTCGTGGTGCTGCTCAAGGACACCGCGCTCGGGTTCGTCGTGGCGTACGCCGACCTGCTGAACGCGGGCGCCCGCGTGGTGCCGGCCAACTACGCCAACCTCATCCCCTCGGTCATCGTGATCGCGACGGTCTACATCATGATCAACCTGGCGCTTGGCTACCTCGCCAACTGGCTGGAACGGCGCAGCAGGCGCAGCCGCAAGGTCGCGGCCGACCCGGCCGCCGCCGAGGCGGCCGCGGGCGGCGAGGTCGCGCTGATGCGCTGACCTGCGGGAGTCCCGGGTAAAGGGAGCTTTGCCGTGTCGCTGCTGGCGGGGGGACAGGCTCGACCTCGATATTGAGCGCGTGTGGCGTGGCGTTGCCGTGGTCGGCGTCCTTGCGGCCGCGTTCCTGACCGGTGGATGCGGGAACGCCGGCACGCTGGTGGTCGGCGTGCGCTCCGGGCAGCCGGGCCTGGTCACCCGGCTCCCCGACGGCCGCTACAGCGGCTTCGACATCGAGGTCGCGCAATACGTCGCCAGGGCGCTCGGCTACCGCGACGACCAGGTCGTCTACACGCTCGACCCCACGCGGGCCGATCTCGTCGTCGGCGCCACCGGCCCCGCGGGCTCCCGGTATGTCGCCGGCCCCTACCTCGTCACCAGCACCGACGTCCTCGTACGGGCCGGCGACCTGTCCATCCGCCGCCCGCGTGACCTCGCCCGCAAACGCGTCTGCGCCACCCGGGAGTCCGCCGGGCCGCTCGTGAAGCGGTTCGGCACCCGCTGGCGCCAGGTCTTCCTCGCCGAGGCGAACCTGCCCGCGGCCTGCGCGCCGCTGCTGGCCTCCGGCAGGACCGACGCGATCGTGGCCGACGCCCCCGTGCTCGCCGGGCTGTCGGCGCAGTATCCCGGCAGGTTCCGCTTCAGCGGCGGGTCCCTGGCCACCGAGAAGTACGGCATCGCCGCCGAGACGCCCGCGCTGCGCGACCAGGTCGAGGAGGCGCTGCGCCGGATGTTCGACGACGGCACCTGGAAGCGTACGGTGATCGACCAGCTCGGCGCGCTCGCCACCCGCTACACCACTCCCCCGTCCCTCGACTGACGCGTTGCCGCATTCACGCCCCCGGAAGCGGGCTCCTCCGGCAGGATGCGGTCATGCCCCCCACGCCTGGCCCGAGGCCGTTCTCGCCACGGCCGTCGTCCATCTCCACCGCCGACGTCGCACGCGCCGGCCGGCGGCTCGGCTTCCCGACCGTGCTGGGCGGGGAGACGTGGTGGGAGGAGGACCGCCCCGCCGAGGGCGGCCGCCGCACCGTCGTCCACCGGGCCGCCGACGGCTCCCTCACCGACCTGCTCCCCGCGCCCTGGGACGCCCGTACGCGCGTGCACGAGTACGGCGGCCGGTCCTATGTCGTCGTCCCCGGCCACGGGATCGTCTTCGCGCACCACGCCGACCAGAGGCTCTATCTCGCCAGGCCGCGCACCGGCGGCGGCCCGGGAGTGGAGCGGCCCTCTCCGGTCACGCCGGAGCCCGACGAGCCCGGCACGCTGCGCTACGCCGACCTGCGGGTCCAGGACGGCGCGGATGGTCTGCGGGTGTGGTGCGTCCGGGAACGCCACCACCACGATGCCAAGGTCACCCGCTCGATCGTGGCCATTGATCCGATCGGCGGCGAGATCGCCGAGGTGGTCACCGGCAGCGACTTCTACGCCTCGCCCACGCCGTCCCCCGACGGCCGGCACCTCGCCTACATCTGCTGGAACCATCCCCACATGCCCTGGACCGGCACCGAGCTGCGGGTCACGCGGCTGTCCGACGGCGCCACGCGGACGGTGCTGGGCGGCACCGCCGAGTCGGTCCTCGCGCCGGTGTGGTGCGACGAGCGGCGCCTGTACGCGGTCTCCGATCGGTCGGGCTGGTGGAACCTCTACCGGGCCGACATCACCGGCTCGTCGTGCGAGACCCTCTGCCCGGCGGAGGAGGAGTTCGCCGGCCCGCTGTGGCAGCTCGGCGGCCTGCCGTACGCCGTGCTGGGCGACGGGCGGCTCGCCGTGCTGCACGGACGCGGCGACCTGCGCCTGAGCGTCCTCGACCCGGAGACGCGTACGCTCTCCGATCTCGACGTCCCCTTCCAGGGCTGGGCGCCCATGCTGGACGCGGACGGCGACGTGCTCGTCGGCCTCGGCTACCGGGCGGGCGCGCCGCGTTCGGTCGTCCGGATCGACACCACCGCAGGCCCCGGAGACCCCGCCGACGGCCATGCCGACCGCGGCGAGGGCGAGGCCGACCACGGCGGGAGCGGCCTCGACCGACCTGCCGATCTGAGCCCCGGAGACCCGGCCGACGACCGCGCCGACCGTAGCCCTGGTGCCCTGGCCGCTCGGGTGGCTCGGGCCGCTCGGGTGGCTCGGGCCGCTCGGGTGGCTCGGGCCGAGGAACTGCGCCGGGAGATCGACGACGTCCCCGCCGATGCTCTTCCCACGCCTCGTGCCGTCGAGTTCGGGGCGGCGCCCGGCGTCCGCGTCCACGCGTACCTGTATCCGCCGCGACAGCCGGACGAGGGCGGCGCGCCCTACGTCGTGTTCGTGCACGGCGGGCCCACCGGGCACGCGACGAGCGAGCTCAGCCTGGACAAGGCGTTCTTCACCAGCCGCGGCATCGGCGTGATCGACGTCAACTACGGCGGATCCAGCGGATATGGCCGGGCCTACCGGGAGCGCCTGCGCGGCCGGTGGGGCGTGACCGATGTGGAGGACGTGATCGCCGCGGCCAAGTGGCTGGTCGCGGAAGGTCTCGCCGACCCCGCGCGGATCGCCGTACGCGGCGCGAGCGCGGGCGGGTGGACGGTCATGGCCGCCTGCGGCGCGTCGGACGTCTTCGCGGGCGGCGTCTCGGTGGCGGGCGTCAGCGCGCTCGGGCCGCTCGTCGCGGCCACCCACGACTTCGAGTCGCGCTATGTGGAGTGGCTGGTCGGCCCCGAGGACCGGTATGGCGAGCGCGAGCCGCTGGCCCGGGCCGACCGGGTGAACTGCCCCATGCTGCTCATGCAGGGGCTCGCCGACCCGGTGGTGCCGCCGGCCCAGTCGCGGGCGTTCGCCGAGCGCCTGCTGGCGCGCGGCGTGCCCTGCACCTATCTGACCTTCGAGGGAGAGGCCCACGGATTCCGGCGGCTGGAGACCAGAGCGGCGGCGCTCGCCGCCGAGTTGTCGTTCTACCTGCAGATCTTCCGCTGAGCGGAGCCGGTCATCCGTCCGTCCCGGCGAGAAGCGTGCGCATCCGGTCGATCTCGATGCGCTGGTCCGCATCGACATGGGTGACGAACTGGTTGATCTCCGACTCCTCGCCTCCCCCGTCACCGAAGAGCCGCTCCACCATGGTCAGCGCTCCCAGGTGGTGCTGGATCATGTACTCGTAGAAGAGCCGGTCGAACCGCGCTCCCTTGGCCTGCTCCAGCTCGGCGAACTGCGCCTCGCTGAGCATGCCGGGCATGAGCTCCCCGCCGCCGTGGTCGTGTCCCCCGCCGGAGCCCACGCTCGGCACCTGCTGGAGCCGGGCCCTGAGCCAGCGCACCATCTGGTCGATCTCGTCCTGCTGGGAGATCTCGATCCGCTTGGCGAAACGCGGGAGGTCGCTGCTCTCGCTGCGCCCGGCGACGAGCGCGGTCATGCGCAGGGCCTGCGAGTGATGCCGGATCATCCCCTGCATGAACCGCACGTCGGCGTCGGTGTACTCCCTGCTGTCGGAGCTCGGCACCTCACCGGCCGGTAAGACCTTGCTGCCCTGTCCCGGTGCCCCCGGCTGCACGACGTTCACCGTGGCGGGGGGTGCGGCGGTCTCGGCCGTACAGGCACTGATCGCGGCGGCGGCCAGCGCGAGCGCGAGAAGCTGCCGTAACGACGGGGAGGAGATCATGGCCTGCGCTCGCTTCGTCGGCGGTTGGGGGGATACCGGCCAAACCGGAGGATGTGAAGGGGTATAGCACATTCGCCCCATATTCAGTTAGTGTCCCCCAAACGCCGCGTAGATCTTTTGGGTCGGGCCGGGCCCCGAGATCTGTCGCACGTCGCAATGGGTCACGCCGGCAAGATCAGAAAAGGAGGGGTGCGACCCTTGAGAATCAGTCGTGCGGCAGCACGTTGGGGGCGTGCTGGATTGAGGAAGATCGGAGTCGTCGCCGCAGGGGCGGTCCTGGTGGGCCTCCTGCCCGCCACGGCCATGGCGGACGACGCCGATCCACGAACCGGCCTGGGAGCAGGCTGGCTGGACGCTCAGCAGGCGAGCCAGGGGCTGGAACTCCTGGCCCACCGGGACAAGCCTGAAGGCTTCTATCAGGCCTCCAGCCCGGGCAACTCGTCGTTCGCGAACTCGGACATGGCCTTCAGCGGCAAGTACGCGTTCGTCGGCAACTTCACCGGTTTCAACATCTACGACATCTCGACGCCTTCCAATCCGGTGCTGACCACGTCCGTGGTGTGCCCGGGCGGCCAGGGCGACCTGTCGGTGTACGGCAACCTGCTGTTCATGTCGGTCGAGGAGACCCGGGGCAGGATCGACTGCGGCACGCAGGGCGCGAGCGGCACGGTCAACCCGGACCGCTTCCGCGGCGTCCGGATCTTCGACGTGAGCGACATCAGCAGGCCGGTCCAGGTGGCGGCCGTCCAGACCTGCCGCGGCTCGCACACCCACACCCTGGTGACCGGCAAGAACGACCCGGACAACGTGTACGTCTACGTGCAGGGCACGGCGAGCGTCCGGTCGGGTTCGGAGCTCGCGGGCTGCGCCAACACCGCGGCGACCGACCCGAACACGTCCCAGTGGCGTATCGAGGTCATCAAGGTGCCGCTGGCGGCCCCGCAGACCGCGGCGGTCGTCTCCACACCGCGCCTGTTCACCGATCCGGAGACCGGGGCGATCAACGGTCTCCAGAACGCCCCGCAGTCCCCGCAGCACCCGTCCGGCTCGTCCTGGTCGCCGTCGCCCGTCACGACACACTGCCACGACATCACGGCCTACCCGGAGATCGGGCTCGCGGCCGGGGCGTGCGCGGGCAACGGCCTCCTGATCGACATCTCCGATCCGGCCAACCCCAAGCGGCTCGACGCGGTGACGGACCCGAACTTCGCCTACTGGCACTCGGCCACGTTCAACAACGACGGGACCAAGGTCGTCTTCACCGACGAGTGGGGCGGCGGCACCGGGGCGCGGTGCCGTGTCACCGACGAGCCCTCGTGGGGCGCGGACGCCATCTTCGACATCGTCGACGGCAAGCTGAAGTTCCGCAGCTACTACAAGCTGCCCGTGCCGCAGACGAACCAGGAGAACTGCGTCGCGCACAACGGGTCGCTCGTTCCCGTGCCCGGCCGGGACATCATGGTCCAGGCCTGGTATCAGGGCGGCGTCTCGGTGTTCGACTTCACCGACTCGGCCAACCCGCACGAGATCGCGTACTTCGACCGCGGCCCGGTCAGCGCGACCTCGCTGCTCCTCGGCGGTTTCTGGTCCGCGTACTACTACAACGGCAACGTCTACGGCAGCGAGATCGCCCGCGGGATCGACGCGTTCAAGCTGACCGCGAGCCAGCACCTGGACCAGGCCGAGATCGACGCGGCTGCCACGGCCACCTTCGACCGGTTCAACACCCAGCAGCAGCCTCGGGTGACGTGGCCGGCGAGCTTCCCGCTGGTGCGCGCCTACTACGCGCAGGCGCTGCGCACCGGCACCATGAAGAAGAACACCGCCGACAACGTACAGAAGTTCGTCGACCGGGCCGAGCAGTTCACGAACGGGCCGCAGAAGAACGCCGCGGTGGCGCAGCTTCGGGCCGTCTCCCACCAGCTCGACACCTCCGTCAAGGCGCAGGCGACGCTGGCGAAGGCGCTCAACGACCTCGCCGACGCGCTCAGCCTCAAGGCCTGAGCCGACGGGGGGCGCCCCACCGGGGCAGTCCCCGCACGACCGGGGCCCCCGTCCAGCATTGGACGGGGGCCCTTCACCGTGGGTGCCCCGGGCTGTGGGGCATGAGGGCCGGGACTATGCCGGCCGAGGCTTCACGCGGCGATGCTCACCGGAGGGGCGCCGCCTACCGGGCAAGGTGGGGAGCGGACGGGGCGTCGCCGAGCGACCCCGGCAGGGCAGGCGGCACCGGGCAAGGCGTACCTGCCGGGGCTTCATGGGGTGAGGCTCTCAGATGGGGCTTACCGGGCGAACTCCGTGGCACGGGACTCGCGGACCACGGTGATGCGGATCTGGCCGGGGTAGGTCAGCTCCTCTTCGACCTGCTTGGCGACGTCCCTGGCGATGACCTGGGCCTGGATGTCGTCCACGTTGTCGGGCCGGACCATCACCCGGATCTCCCGGCCGGCCTGCATGGCGAAGACCTTGTCCACACCGTCGTACGACTGGGCGATCTCCTCCAGACGCTCCAGCCGCTTGACGTACGCCTCCAGGGACTCGCGCCGGGCACCGGGGCGGCTGCCGCTGATCGCGTCCGCGGCCTGGGTGAGGACCGCCTCGACGGTCTTGACCTCAACCTCGTTGTGGTGCGCCTCGATGGCGTGGACGACGTCCTCGTGTTCGCCGTACCGGCGGGCGATCTCCGCGCCGATCATCGCGTGGCTGCCCTCGACCTCGTGGGTGAGCGCCTTGCCGATGTCGTGCAGAAGCGCGCACCGCTTGACGAGGTCACGGTCGAGCCCCAGCTCGGAGGCCATGATTCCGGCGATGTGCGCCGACTCGATCAGGTGCTTGAGCACGTTCTGGCCGTAGGAGGTGCGATAGCGGAGCTGGCCCAGCAGCGTGACCAGCTCGGGGTGCATCTCGGTGATGCCCAGCTCGACCAGGGCGTCCTCTCCCGCGCGCACGCACAGGTCCCGCACCTCGGCCTTGCTGCGCTCGTACGCCTCCTCGATGCGCTGGGGGTGGATCCGGCCGTCGAGCACCAGCTTCTCCAGCGTCAGCCTGGCCGTCTCCCGCCGGACCGGGTCGAAACACGACAGCAGCACCGCCTCCGGCGTGTCGTCGATGATCAGATTGACCCCGGTGGTGGACTCGAACGCCCTGATGTTGCGGCCCTCGCGGCCGATGATGCGGCCCTTCATCTCGTCGCCGGGCAGGTGGAGGACGCTCACCACCGACTCGGCCGTCTGCTCGGTGGCGACCCGCTGCACCGCCAGTGTCACGATCTTGCAGGCGCGCTTCTCGCCCTCCTTCCGGGCCTCGCTCTCGATCTCCCGGACGATCAGCGCGGCCTCGCGCTTGGCCTGGTTCTCGATCTCCTTGACCAGCTCCGCCTTGGCCTGCTCGGCCGTCAGGCCGGCGACCCGCTCCAGGATCTCCTGCCGCCGCTCGGCCACCCGCTCCAGCTCCTCACGGCGGTCGGCCAGCTCGGTCTCGGTCTCGGCCAGCTTGCGGGCCCGCTCCGTCTGTCTGCGCGCCTCCTCGTCAAGCCGCTGCTCACGCTCAGCAAGCCGGTTCTCGCGACGCTCGAGGTCGGAGCGCAGTTCCTTGAGCTCCGTCTTGAGGATCCGCGCCTCCTCCTCGACCTCCTTGCGCATCAGCGCTGCGCTTTCGGCGAGTGTCTCCGACTTCTTGAGGATCTCCCCCGCGTCACGCTCCGCCTTCGTGCGGATCTCCTCGGCCTCGCGTCTGGCCTGTTCGAGTTCCTCGTTGACCTCGGCCTTCACCTCGGCGAGCTGCTCGGGCGAGGGGCCGGACGGTGCGACGACGCCGGTGCGGCGCATGACTATGACGAGGGCGGCGATCATCACGAGAGCCAGCAGCACTACCGCAACCGCAAGAACGATCACGATCGTGTCCATGCGCGCTCACCCCTCACGACAACTATTGGCAGAGGTCACACGCGCAGCACGGCAGCGCCCGGTGGCGTCACCAGGACAAATATCGTCGCAATGCCCGGACGCCCCAAGGGGCGGCCGATATGGCCCGGAGGCCGGTCAATGTCTCTCGTCCGTCGTGGTTCACCGTTATGGCAATCCGCGCTGCGCGGAGTAACTCCTCACTGCGGTCGAGATTAAGCGTCAGAGAGGTAACGAGCAAGCAAAGATGCCCTGTCAAGTGACTTTTGCGTGGTGCGATGGCTCACTCGAAGGTCTCCGGAAGCCCATCTGACGGGCTGCCTTCGGCCTCGATCGCCTCTCGGACCACGCGGAAAGCCAGCCCCGGCGAGTAGCCCTTGCGGGCCAGCATGCCGACCAATCGTCGCATGCGAGCCTGCGGCTCCACCCCACGGGTGGCGGCCAGCTTCCGGTCGACGAGCCTGCGTGCGGTCTCGGCCTCCTCGTCCGGATCAAGCTGCCCGACGGCGTCCTTGACCGTCTCCTCGGCCACGCCACGCTGCCGCAGTTCCTGCGCGAGCGCGCGGCGGGCCAGCCCGCGACCGGTGTGCCGGGAGCTCACCCACGCGGCGGCGAACGCCTTGTCGTCGATGAGCCCGACCTCGGAGAACCGCTCAAGCACGGCGTTCGCCGCATCCTCGGGCACGTCCCGCTTACGCAGGGCGTCCGCTAGCTGAGCCCGGGTCTTGGGGGCCATCGTGAGCAGCCTCAGGCAGATGGCCCTGGCCACCGCCTCCGGGTCGGCCGGCGGCCCCGCGCTCGCCGCGGTGCCCTCCTCCGGCCCGTCAGGAAGCCACCCGTCGGACCTCCTACGCTTCCCCCGGCGTCCCGGCGTGCCCGGCTCCCCCAAGCCGGCCCAATCTCCACGGCCTGCCAGGTCTCCCGGCACGCCCGGTCCCTCCGAGCCTGCCCAATCTCCACGGCCTGCCCGGCGTCCCGGCGCGGCCGACTCCCCCGGGCTCGCCCAGTCTCCCGGCGCGGGCCGGTCTCCCCGTGCGCCCGGCTCTTGCAGCCTTGCCCGGTCTCCGCGCGTGCGGCCACGTCCCTGGCGTCGGCGGCCGACAGGGCCGGCTTCCTGGCCCGCCTCCGCCCGCCCGCTCGCCTCGCGGCCGATCTCCTGCCCGCCAATCCTCGAACGCCCGTTTTCCGCACGCCCGGTCTCCGTACGCGCGTTGCCCGCACGCCCGGTCTCCGCACGCCCGCCGTCCGTACGCCCGCTTTCCGCGCGCCGGATCTGCTCGCGGAGGGCGGCGATCGTCGCGGAGACGTCCTCAGCGGGCCTCTGCGGCTCTTCGGCCGGCGCCCAGGGTCCCGAGTTCCAGTCCCCCGGCCCGATCTCGCCGTCCGGGCCAGGGGGCTCGTCGCGCCTCATGCCTGCGCTCAGACGTCACCCGGCTTGGGCGCACTGGCCGCCTTGCTGCCCCGGCCGGAGGTGGGGGCGGCCGGCGTCGCCGGGGCTGCGGGGGGCTCGCTCGGCGTGTCGAGCCGCGGCCCGACTCCGAGCTTCTCCTTGATCTTCTTCTCGATCTCGTTGGCGATGTCGGGGTTGTTCTTGAGGAAGTTGCGGGCGTTCTCCTTGCCCTGCCCGAGCTGGTCGCCCTCGTACGTGTACCAGGCGCCGGCCTTGCGCACGAACCCGTGCTCGACGCCCATGTCGATCAGCCCACCCTCGCGGGAGATGCCTACGCCGTACAGGATGTCGAAGTCGGCCTGGCGGAAGGGCGGGGCCATCTTGTTCTTGACGACCTTCACCCGGGTCCGGTTGCCGACCGGCTCGGTGCCGTCCTTGAGCGTCTCGATCCTGCGCGCGTCCAGCCGCACCGACGCGTAGAACTTCAGCGCCTTGCCACCCGTGGTGGTCTCGGGGCTGCCGAACATGACGCCGATCTTCTCGCGGAGCTGGTTGATGAAGATGGCGGTGGTCCGGGTCTGGTTCAGCGCACCGGCGATCTTGCGCAGGGCCTGCGACATCAGGCGGGCCTGGAGACCGACGTGGCTGTCGCCCATCTCGCCCTCGATCTCGGCCTTCGGCACGAGGGCCGCCACCGAGTCGATCACGATGATGTCGACGGCGCCGGAGCGGATCAGCATGTCCGCGATCTCCAGCGCCTGCTCACCGGTGTCCGGCTGGGAGACGAGCAACGCGTCGACGTCGACGCCCAGCTTCTTGGCGTACTCGGGGTCGAGGGCGTGCTCGGCGTCGATGAACGCGGCGATGCCGCCGCCCTTCTGGGCGTTGGCCACGGCGTGCAGGGCGACCGTCGTCTTACCGGAGGACTCTGGGCCGTACACCTCGACGATCCGGCCGCGGGGATAGCCGCCGATGCCGAGGGCGACGTCGAGAGCGATCGAACCGGTGGGGATGACCTCGATCGGGGCACGCGCCTCGTCTCCGAGGCGCATGACACTGCCCTTGCCGAACTGCCGCTCGATTTGCGCGAGGGCGGTCTCAAGGGCCTTCTCGCGGTCGTTGATTGCCATTGGGTGCCCCCTGAAGGGTGTCGTCTGCTCGGTCACCGAAAAGCTACGGGGTGCCACCGACATTTTCCGGAGCTTCCCGCACACCGCCCCGAGAGGTGGGCCGGGAGCCTGTCGCGCCCCGGCGACCTGACGGCGCGCACCCCGGCGGCGACCAGTCCAATATAGCCGAACGACTGTTCGATCACATGCGGAACCGCGGCCGAGCCGGGGACGAACGGCGTCCCAACCGTGCCGTTACATTCCCGGGCCTTACCCTGCCGTGGTTGTCAGCGCGCTGACCTGCGACGATTCTTGTAGCGAAGCTGGATCTCCCCGCTGGAGGGGCTACGTGACGGGCACCGGCGACTACAGCCGACAGCGTCTGGCCCGCCTTGAGGCGCTCGCGGCGCGACTGTCCGGGCAGGGTCTTTCCGCGCGGCTGCTCGGCACGGACGATCCGGTCCTGTCCGTCCGGCACCCCGGCACCGGCAGGCAGACGATCGTCTTCGCGACGCCCTCCGGGGAAGGATGGATGTTCCTGTGGGCTCCGGGCGGCCAGGAGAGCGCCGACGACCCCGGCCGTGCGGCCGAGCTGATCGGTCAGGCCCTCTCCCGGCCCCCATGATCCTCCGTCCGCGCCCCGCCGGGAGCGAACGCCTCGCCCCCGCCGTCAGAGAACGCCTCACCCCCCGCCGGGAGCGAACGACCTCGCCCTGCCACCAGCGAAGGACCTCGCCCTGCCACCAGCGAACGGGTTCACCCTGCCGTCAGCGGACGACCTCGCCCAGCTTCACCCGGGCGCCGGTGCGGAGCACCGCCCGCTGATAGACGCGGGCCGCGCCCAGCAGGACGGCCACCACGGCCACGACCATGAGCACCGCGGCGATGAGGATCTCCACCAGCGGCACGTCGACGGCCGCCGTACGGACGGGCATGACCATCGAGGAGAACGGCGGCACGAACGACAGCACGCGCGCGACCGTGCCCGTCGGCTCGACGGCGGCGAAGTAGGCCGTCAGGTAGGTGAACATCATGAGCATGGTCATCGGCGTCAGGACGCTGTTGAGCTCCTCCTGCCGCGACACCAGGGAGCCGAAGGCGGCGGCGAGCGCCGAGAAGAAGGCGTAGCCCAGCACGAACCAGACGACCGCGCTGACCACGATTCCCCCCATTCCGGGCGGCAGGTCGGCCGTGAAGCCGGTCGCGGACGACGCCGACAGACCGGCGGCGATGACCACGACAAGGTTGACCAGCCCCAGCGCCCCCAGCCCGACGATCTTTCCGCCCAGGAGCTGCCAGGGACGCACCGAGGTGAGCAGGATCTCCACGATGCGGCTGCCCTTCTCCTCGACCACGCCCATCGCGACGAACATCGAGGAGTAGATGAGTAGGAAGAACAGCACCATCACGATCAGGGTGGCGATGCCGGTGCGCACACCCTGATAGCGGGCGTCGGCGCCGACCGACTCCACCGTCAGCGGCGTGATCGTGAGACCGGCCGCCTTGATCTGCGCGTCGCGGTGGGCGCTCTCCAGGATCAGTCCCAGCCGCTGGTCGAGTTCGCCGTTCGCGAGGACCTTGTTTCCATTGATCAGGGCCGCGTCGAGGTCCCCGTCGACCACGGCCTTCCGCGCCGCCGCCTCGTCCGGCAGCCGGGAGTACGCGAGTTGGGCAGCGGGCGGGGGCGCCTCGCCCACCACGCCGACGTCGTAGGTGTCGTCGCCACCCAGGACCTTCGGCAGGAACGCGAGCGCCGCCACCAGGACCGCGCTGACCGCCAGACTGATCAGGTACGACTTCGTCCTGATGCGCGTGCGGATCTCCCGCTGGGCCACCAGCCACAGGCCGTTCATGCCACCGCCTCCCTGAAGATCTCGGCCAGCGTCGGCTGCCTGCGGCCGAAGTGCTCGACCCGGCCGGCTCCCATCGCCGTACGCAGGATGTCCTGGTCGTCGCCCTCGTCGCACAGCAGGACGTCGCGGTCGCCCTCGCGGGTGAGCTCGCCGGGCAGGCCGTCGGCCCAGCCGGGCGCGGCGTCCCTGACCACGACCCGCAGCACCCCGCGGCCCTCCCTCTCGCGCAGCTCGCCGACCGGTCCGTACGCCACCATCCGGCCCGCCGAGATGATGCCGACCGAGTCGCAGAGCTGTTCGACCAGGTCGAGCTGGTGACTGGAGAAGATCACCGGCACGCCCGCGGCGGCGCGGTCCTTGAGCACCTCCGCGAGCGCGTCGACCGCCAGCGGGTCGAGGCCCGAGAACGGCTCGTCGAGGATCAGGACCGCCGGTTCGTGGACGAGCGCGACCGCGAGCTGCACCCGCTGCTGGTTGCCGAGCGACAGCGCCTCCACGGCGTCGTCGCGCCGCTCGACCAGGCCGAGCCGTTCGATCAGGGCGTCGGTGGCCGAGCGCGCGGCGGCCGGGGCGAGCCCGTGGAGCCTGCCGAAGTATTCGATCTGCTCGGCGACCTTCATCTTCTGGTAGAGGCCGCGCTCCTCCGGCATGTAGCCGAACGTCCGGCGGTCGTCGTACGTCAGGGGGCGACCGCCGAGGCGCACCTCGCCGGAGTCGGCGTCGAGCACGCCCATGACGATCCGCATCGTCGTCGTCTTGCCCGCGCCGTTGGCGCCGACGAACCCGAACATCTCGCCCGGCCGTACGGCGAAGCCCACCCCGTCGAGGGCGGTCTTGTCTCCATAGCGTTTGCGCAGGCCGTCGATTTCAAGCACGGGGGGTTGCCTCCACAATCCGTCGCAGAACGTCCATGTAGGTCTCGAAGGCCGCACGCCCCTGATCGGTCAGCGAGAGCCAGGTGCGCGCCCGCTTGCCGACGAAGGTCTTCTCCACGTGGACGTAGCCGGCCTCTTCGAGCGTGAGGATGTGCTTGCTGAGCAGCGAGTCGCTGACCTCGATGGTGTCGCGGAGGAAGCGGAAGTCGGCCTTGTCCGCCGCCGCCAGGGCCGCCATGATCGACAGCCGCACCGGCGCGTGGATGATCTCGTCGAGCTCGTGGCGTGGATGGACTCTCATCAGCTCCTCATCAGGCGGAGTCCGCCGTACACCAGGGGCAGCCCGGCGAGCACCGACAGCGCGACGAGCACCACCGTCCAGCCCGTATCGGGCCGGTCGGGACGCAGGCACATGCCGACGACGAACGGCACCATCATCGTCACCACGTACGCGGCCGAGATCGGCCTGTTGATCTGCTTCAGCAGCCGGTTGTGCACCCGCAGCCGGGCCCAGTACACGCACAGGGCGACCGTCAGGATGATCCACCCGACCCCGGCGAGCATCGGCAGCGGCCGGCCACCGAGGAACATCGCCGGCCAGTAGAGCATCGTGGCCAGTCCCACGAGCAGGTATGCCCGCCCGGGCCCGCGCGATGAATGCCTGACCTGCCGATCCACGCGCCCTATCTCCTGAAGCGCCTCATCGGGACTGAAGTGATCTCCGGTCATGCCCTTCCTCCGTGTTCATCCAGTCAACACGCTAGCAAGCACTCAACCGTCGTTCAAGTGATTGCCATAGGCGACGGAAGGCATGGGGCATGGACGAATCGGCGTGTGGCGGGACCACACCGCCGCGGCGCGGGACGGAGGCCGCCACGGAGCGACAACGCCCGCGCGGCCCGCCGCTCAGAAGGAGAGAGGAATCAGCGCAGCCTGGGGTCCACGTCGACCTCCTGGCAGACGGCCTGCCAGACCCGCTTGGCCGCCACGCCCTCCGCGAGGGCCTGCTCGACCGTACGCCCGCCGAGCCCGGAGATCACGTAGTCCTTCGCCCACGACTCCGCGTACGCCTCACCGAAGTGGCGGCGCATCCTGTTCCAGAAGTCTGTGAGGCGCATGCGTTCAGTATGACGCCGCGGCCCGGATGCTCGTCCGGGCCGCGGGCGCCTTCCACCCCGCTGTCGGGAGACGGGGTCACATGACGCGGGAGCCGTACATCTCGCCCAGGGGATCGGCGAGCAGTTCCAGGCGCGCGCCGTCCGGGTCGCGGAAGTAGATCGAGGCGCCGCTCTCCACCTGGTAGGGCACCCCGGCGGCGTCGAGCTTGCCGCGCAGGCGCTCCCACGTCGCCCGCTCCACGGAGATCGCGATGTGGTGGAGCCCGCCGAGAACCTCCTTGTACGGCTCCAGGTCGAGGCCGGGGAGGTCGAAGAAAGCCAGCAGGTTGCCGTTGCCGATGTCGAAGAAGAAGTGGTTGGACCCGCGGTAGTCGCGGTTCTCGAAGATCTCGGTCAGCGGGAACTCGAGGAGCTCCTGGTAGAAGCGGATGGTCCGCTCGACGTCGGACGAGATCAGTGCGAAGTGGTGCAGACCCCTTGCGCTGCTGGGGGCACGGCGCTCGCTCAGGTAGCGTTCGCGAATCCGCGCGCGCTCCGCCTCGATGGCCGCGTAGTCGATTTCCATACTGAGGAAGCATGTCCCGACAGCGGCATCTCGTACCAGACGCGTAAAGGGAGCAGCCGCGTTCGCCGTCTCCTCCGTTCCGGCGCGCTCCGCTCCCGGCGATGCCCGTCGCCCGGCGGCGGGATGGCGGTGCGGCGTTTTCTGTCGGTGGGGCGATGCATGATGGGCAGGTGGGTGCGCTCGACGGATTCAGCCCGGTGACCAGGGAGTGGTTCACCGGCGCCTTCGCGACGCCGACCGCCGCGCAGGAGGGCGCGTGGTCGTCGATCGCGCGCGGTGAGAACACGCTCGTGGTCGCGCCCACCGGGTCGGGCAAGACGCTCGCCGCCTTCCTCTGGGCCGTCGATCGCCTCGCCGTCGAGCACACGACGGGCCCGGCTTCGCCGGGAGCCGAGGCGGACCGTCCTTCCTCGCCGGGGGCCGAGGCGCGGGGGCCAGGCGGCCGCCGCGGTGCGCGACGCGGCCGGAAGGGCGACGCGGGGCCGCCCCGGCCCTGCCGGGTCGTGTACGTCTCCCCGCTGAAGGCTCTCGCGGTGGACGTCGAGCGGAACCTTCGGGCTCCGCTGACGGGCATCCGGCAGACGGCGCTGCGGATGGGCCTGCCCGCCCCCGACATCTCGGTTGCGATCCGTTCCGGAGACACCGCGGCCGAGGAACGGCGTCGTTTCGCGGCCCGGCCGTCCGACATCCTGATCACGACGCCCGAATCCCTGTTCCTGATCCTCACCTCGCAGGCGCGCGAGGCGCTGCGCGGCGTCGAGACCGTGATCGTGGACGAGGTCCACGCCGTCGCGGGGACCAAGCGCGGGGCGCACCTCGCGCTGACCCTGGAGCGGCTCGACGCCCTGCTGCCCGCTCCGGCCCAGCGCATCGGCCTGTCGGCGACCGTACGGCCGGTCGAGGAGGTGGCGACGTTCCTCGGCGGGTCCCGTCCGGCCACGGTCGTGCAGCCGCCCTCCGAGAAGGTCATCGAGGTCGACGTCGTGGTGCCGGTCGAGGACATGACCGAGCTGGCACCGCCTCCGCCCGGCGCCGACGGCGAGTCGCCGGAGCACCGCAGAAGCATCTGGCCGCATGTCGAGGAGCACCTTCTCGACCTGATCGAGGCCCATCGGTCCACGATCGTCTTCGCCAACTCGCGGCGTCTGTCGGAGCGTCTGTGCACCCGGCTCAACGAGCTCGCCTGGGAACGGCGCACCGCACCCGCGCCGGGCGACAGTCCGAGCCCGGGGGATCCGGCCCACTGGTCGGACGCCTTCGAGGAGTTGCACGGGCGATGGTCGGGTCTGCGCGAAGACCCCGATGCTCACCCCTCGGACACCGCGCACGCGGACACCGCGCACGCGGACACCGCGAACGGGAACACCGCGAACGGGAACACCGCGCACGGGGACACCGAGCACGCGGACGCCTCGTGGCCTGAGCCGCCCCGCGGGGACGTCCGGCGGACCGGCCAGGCGGCCATGCCGTCGGAGCTGATGGCCCAGGCGGGGGCCTCGGGCGGCGTGATCCCCGAGGTGGTGCGCGCGCATCACGGCTCCGTCTCCAAGGAGGAGCGGTCCCAGATCGAGGAGGCGCTGAAGTCGGGCCGCCTGCCCGCCGTGGTCGCCACCTCCAGCCTGGAGCTGGGCATCGACATGGGCTCGGTCGATCTGGTGGCCTGTGTCGAGGCGCCGCCCAGCGTGGCGAGCGGCCTGCAGCGCATCGGCCGCGCCGGACACCAGGTCGGGGCCGTGTCCCGTGGCGTGATCTTCCCCAAGTATCGGGGTGACCTGGTCCAGACGGCCGTCGTGGCCGAGCGCATGCGCGCGGGGCAGATCGAGGAGATCCGCTATCCGCGCAACCCCCTCGACGTGCTCGCCCAGCAGATCGTCGCGATGACCGCACTAGACGAGTGGACCGTCGACTCGCTGGAGACGCTGGTGCGCCGGGCCGCGCCGTACGCCACGCTGCCGCGCAGCGCGCTGGAGGCGACGCTCGACATGCTCGCCGGGCGCTACCCGAGCGAGGAGTTCGCCGAACTGCGGCCGCGCATCGTCTGGGACAGGGTGACGGGCACCCTCCAGGGCCGTCCCGGGGCCCAGCGCCTGGCGGTGACCAACGGGGGCACCATCCCCGACCGCGGGCTGTTCGGCGTGTTCCTGGTGGGCGAGAAGGCGTCGCGCGTGGGCGAGCTGGACGAGGAGATGGTCTACGAGTCCCGCGTCGGCGACGTGTTCGTGCTGGGCGCGACCTCGTGGCGGATCGAGGACATCACCGCCGACCGGGTGCTGGTCTCCCCCGCTCCCGGGCAACCGGGCAAGCTGCCGTTCTGGCACGGCGACACGCCGGGCCGGCCCGCCGAGCTCGGCCGGGCGATCGGCGCGTTCCTCCGCGAGCTGTCCGCCGCCGGGGCGGGCGGCCGGGGCGACCCGGCGAAGGTGCGCGAGCGCATCCGCGCGGCGGGGCTCGACGACTACGCCGTGGGCAATTTGCTCGCCTACCTCGCCGAGCAGCGGGAGGCGACGGGCTATGTGCCCGACGACCGCACGCTCGTGGTCGAGCGGTTCCGCGACGAGCTGGGCGACTGGCGCGTGGTGATCCACTCCCCCTTCGGGGCGCGGGTCCACGCCCCCTGGGCGCTGGCCATCGGGCGGCGGCTGCGCGAGCGGTACGGCATCGACGTTCAGGCCGTCCACTCCGACGACGGCATCGTGCTGCGCGTGCCCGACACCTTCGAGGACGCGCCGACCGACGTCGCGGTGTTCGACGCCGAGGAGATCGAGGAGATCGTGATCGAGGAGCTGGGGGGCTCGGCTCTGTTCGCCTCCCGGTTCCGTGAGTGCGCCGGACGCGCCCTCCTGCTGCCCCGCCGCTCGCCCGGCAGGCGCAGCCCGCTGTGGCAGCAGCGCCAGCGTGCGGCCCACCTGCTCGGCGTCGCGAGCAAGTACGCCGGGTTCCCGGTGGTGCTGGAGACGATGCGCGAGTGCCTGCAGGACGTCTTCGACGTGCCGGGCCTGGTGGAGCTCATGCGCGACGTGGCCGCCCGCCGGGTGCGGGTGGTCGAGGTGGAGACCTCCCAGGCGTCCCCGTTCGCGGCGTCCCTGCTGTTCAACTACATCGGCGCGTTCATGTACGAGGGTGACGCGCCGCTGGCCGAACGGCGGGCGCAGGCGCTCGCCCTCGACACCGCGCTCCTCGCCGAGCTCATGGGACAGGCCGACCTGCGGGAACTGCTCGATCCGGATGTCGTGGCCGAGACCGAGCGCGAGCTGGCGCGGCTGGACAGGCCGCTGCGCGACGCCGAGGACCTCGCCGACCTGCTGCGCTCGCACGGCCCGCTGCTCGCCCAGGACGTCTCGATCCGTGAGGGAGACCCCGGCTGGCTCGCCGACCTGGAGCGGGCGCGCAGGGCCATCCGGGTGCGCGTGGCGGGCCACGAGCAATGGGCCGCGGTGGAGGACGCCTGGCGGCTGCGCGACGCGCTCGGGGTGCCGTTGCCGGTGGGCGTCCCGCATGAGTTCCTCGAAGCGCCCCTCGCGGGTGGGTCCGGCGCGGCGGGCCGGGCCGCCGCCCCCGATCCGCTCGGCGACCTGGTCGCGCGCCACGCCCGCACTCGTGGGCCGTTCGCCTCCGGCACGGCCGCCGCGCGCTTCGGTGTGGGCGTGGCGGTGGTGGACGAGGCGCTGCGCCGTCTCGCTGCGGCGGGCAGGGTGGTCGCGGGCGAGTTCCGCCCCGGCGGCCGGGGCGAGGAGTGGTGTGACGCCGGGGTGCTGCGGCTGCTGCGGCGGCGGTCGCTGGCGCGGCTCCGCAAGGAGGTCGAGCCGGTCCCTCCGGAGACGCTGGCGGCGTTCCTGCCCGCCTGGCACGGCATCGTCCCGCAGAGCGGCGCACCGGCCGGCAGCGGCCAGGGCGGCAGTTGGCAAGGCGGACCCGGCGGCTGGCAAGGCGGGACCAGCGCCGGCCAGACCGGCGGCGCACAGCGCGGACCCGGCGGCCAGGGCGGCGGCCGGCAGGGTGGGACCGGCGGCGGGCAGGCTGAGGGCTGGCACGCCGGAGGTCGGCAGGGCGGCGGCGCGCAGGCTGGTGGCTCGCAGAGCGGACCGGGCGGCTGGCAGGCCGGCGGCGGGACCGGGCTCGCGGAGCCCGGCGCCCACGGCGGCCAGGGCCACGGCTCGGCGCGGGCCATGGACGCGCTGATCACGGCGATCGAACGGTTGCAGGGGGCGGCCGTCCCCGCTTCCGCGCTGGAGTCGCTGGTGCTCCCCGCGCGGGTGCCCGGATACTCCCCCGCGCTCCTCGACGAACTGACCTCGTCAGGAGAGGTCGTCTGGGTGGGCCAGGGGTCCCTGCCCGGCGGCGACGGATGGGTCGGTCTCTACTTCGCCGACACCGCGCCCCTGCTGCTCCCCGAGCCGTCGGAGATCAGCATGACTCCGCTGCACGAGCAGATCCTGGAGATCCTGAGCGGGGGCGGCGCGCTGTTCTTCCGCGAGCTGTCCAACCGGATCGCGGCGGCGGCGCTCGGCGATGCGGTGCCGCCTCTGTCCGGCCCTGACGCCGCCTCGGCCCGCCGGGCCAGAATCCTCGGCCGCGCCACCGGCGCCCCGCAGCCGGGAGCCATCGGCCCGACGCCGGGGGTCACACCCGCGAACACGACACCGGACGTCACGCCTGGAAACGCGGCGGCGGGTACCGTGCGCGGGGACACCGAGCGGGGTGTCACACCCGGCCGTGCGACGCCGGGTGGCGCACCCGCGAGCACGACACCGGATGTCAGGCCTGGAAACGCGGCGGCGGATACCACGCCCGGGGACACCGCACGGGGTGTCACACCCGGGAACGCAGCGCCGGACGATACGACGCTGGCGGCGGCCCTGTGGGACCTTGTCTGGGCCGGCCGGATCACCGGCGACACGCTCGCCCCGCTTCGCTCGACGCTGGGCACCGGGCGGCCTGCCCACCGGCCACCGGCGACCAGGCGCCGCCGCGCGGTGCTGCCGACGAGAAGCGGCCCGCCGACCGTGAGCGGCCGATGGTGGCTGCTGCCCGCGCCGTCGGCCGACGGCACTCAGCGGGCCCATGCCCAGGCCGAGGTCCTGCTGGAGCGGCACGGCGTGCTGACGCGGGGCGGCATCACCGCCGAACGCCTGCCCGGCGGCTTCTCCGCCGTCTACCAGGTGCTGCGCGCGTTCGAGGAGAGCGGCCGGTGCCGCCGGGGCTACTTCGTCGAAGGTCTGGGCGGCGCCCAGTTCGCCCTGCCGGGCGCGGTCGACCGCATGCGCGCCATGTCATCCACACGGTCCTCCGCGCAGTCGTCCACACGCCCCGATCCGGCCGAGGACCTGTGGTCGATCCCCGCCCCGCCGCCGCCCCGCCGTGCGGTCGTGCTCGCGGCGACCGACCCGGCCAACCCCTACGGCGCGGCCCTGCCCTGGCCGGACCGCGCCGACGACGTGGCCCACAAGCCGGGCCGCAAGGCGGGCGCGCTGGTGGTGCTGGTGGAGGGCACGCTGATCCTCTACGTGGAGCGCGGCGGGAAGACCCTGCTCTCGTACGGGCCCGAGGAGGACCTGCGGCCGGCCGTGCAGGCCCTGGCCGTCGCCGTGAAGCGGGGGGCCCTGGGGAAGCTGACGGTCGAGCGGGCGGACGGCACCGCCATCACCGACTCGCCCCTGGCGCAGGCCCTGGAAGCCGCCGGGTTCCATCCCACCCCACGCGGCCTGCGCATCCGCAGCTAGCCGAGGGCCCGACCCACCGGGCGATACTCGGCGGGGTCCGTCGCGTCCAGCAAACGTGATCACGTCCGTGGCCCGGCAGGGCTCCGGCCCGGCGCGCGTCCTGGCACAGTCCCGGCGCAACTCCGGAACGCGTCCGGGCACGGCGCAGGCACGCGGCCGGGCACCGTGCTGCGCACGGCGTTGGGCGCACGGTGTCCGTCAGGCACTGTGTCAGGCACGATGCTGGGCACGATGCTGGGCACGGTGCCGCGCCAGGGCCGGCAGCAGGGTGCCGACCGAGACGGCGACGATGCCCGCGCCGAAGATCTGGAACGTCGCCTCCGCTCCCAGCCGCTGTGCGACGAACCCCGCGGCGACGGCGGGCAACGAGATCGCGGCATAGGCGACGATGTAGAAGGCGGCCATGACCCGAGCCCGGCCGTCCGGCGGCGCGGCGGCACCGACGGTGCGCAGTGCGCCGAACATCGCGAAGCCGACGCCGATGCCGATCACCACGCTGGCCGCGACGAACAACACGGCGCTGTCGGCGGACAGCGACCACGCCATCGACGCGATGCCCCCGATGAGCGCGAGCGTCCCCCAGACGATCTGGACGGCCGGGGGCAGCGCCCGCGCGACCAGGGGCGGCACCGCCGACGCGCCTCCCAGAGCCAGGATGGCCAGACCGGCCGCGAGCGGGCTCGCGGTGTGGAGGAGAGCGGGGGCCAGCGTGCCGGCGAGTCCCAGGTAGATGCCGATGATCGACCAGGCGCAGGTGATCGCGAGGCCCGCGACGACGAACGGCGCGCGGATCTGCCGTGGCACGCCCGGTGTCGCGATCCGGAGCCCGGAGCGTGACACCCGTGGCACGGTCTCGGGGACCGTCGTCATGCCCAGCAGCAGAACGGCGACCAGCACGGCGAGCACGACGAACGGGGTGACCAGCGGTGCCGGCGCGAACTGCAGGAGCACCGCGCCGAGCAGACCGCCGGCCCCGACGCCCAGGGCGCTGGCGACGACGTTGGCGAGACTGGCCGTGGCCGGATCGCGGCCCTGCCGCAACTCCAGCAGGGCGGCGCCGGACGCGCTGATCGCGATGCCGGTGGCCAGCCCCTGCACCGCGCGGGCGGCGAACAGCCAGGCGGCGCCGGACGCGAACCCGAACAGGCCCATCGCGACGAGCAGGCCGGACAGGCCCGTCATGACGACCGGCCTGCGGCCCCAGGTGTCGGAGACCCGGCCGAAGACCAGCAACGAGGCCAGCACCCCCAGGCAGTACGTGGCGTAGATCAAGGTCACGGTGGAGGTCGGCAGATGCCATCGGACCGCGTACAGCCTGTACAGCGGAGACGGCACGGCCGACGCGGCGAGGCAGAGCCCGATGACCCCCGCCGTCAGCGCGAACGCGGGCCCGGACGCCTGCCGTCTCGCCGACGGACCAGCCGACGCGGCAGCCGTCGAAGCAGGCGACATAGTGGGCGACGTAGTGGGCGACGCGGCAGCCGACGGATCAGGCGACGAAGCAGTGGAAGTCGCGTTGTTCACGCCTATCAGGTTCGCCGGGGCGCCGCGCGCGGACGAGTGGCAGAACTGCCGCCATCCATCAAAATCCTGCCGTTATGGTGATCGCATGAGAGCCGTTCCCGGCATCGTGGCCCTCGCCGTCATTGCGGACATGCCGATGTTCGAGCTGTCCATCGCCTGTGAGATCTTCGGAACCGACCGCCGCGAGCTCACCGATCCCTGGTATGAACTGCGGCTGTGCGCCGCCCGGCCCGGGACGACGCGTACGCAGAACGGGTTCGCGCTGCACACGCCCTACGACTTCCACACTCTCACCACGGCCGACACCGTGGTGGTCCCCGCGATTTCGGCCGACGCCGTGCTCGCGGGCGACGTGGGCCGCATGGGCGGCACGGGCGGCACGCGCAACGCGGACGACACGGGCGGCGCGGCCGGCATCACCGAATCGGGACTGCCGGAAGCCCTACGTGAAGCGCACGCGAACGGCGCCCGGATCGTCTCACTCTGCACGGGCGCCTTCGTCCTGGCCGCAGCGGGGCTCCTCGACGGGCGGCGGGCCACCACACACTGGATGTACACCGGCATCCTCAGCGCGCGTCATCCCCGCGTCCGGGTCGATCCCGCCGTCCTCTACGTGGACGAGGGCGACGTGCTCACCAGCGCGGGACGCACCGCCGGGATCGACCTGTGCCTGCATCTCGTCCGGACCGACCTCGGCGCCGAGGTCGCCAACCAGGTCGCCCGGCGCATGGTCACGCCCGCGCATCGGCCCGGCGGGCAGGCGCAGTACATCGAGGCTCCGGTGCCGCGTTCCGGTGACGACGGGCTGGCCCCCGTCCTTCAGTGGGCGCTGGAGCGCCTGCATGAGCAGCTCACCGTCGCGCAGATGGCCGCGTGGGCATCGGTCAGCGCGCGCACGCTGGTGCGGCGGTTCCATGCGGCCACCGGCACGACCCCGCTGCGATGGCTGCACGCCCAGCGCCTCGCGCGGGCCCGGCACCTCCTGGAGACGACCGATCTGCCGATCGAGCGGATCAGCCGGATGTGCGGCATGGGCACGGCCGGGAACCTGCGGCACCATTTCGTCAGGTCGGTCGGCGTGACCCCGGCCGACTACCGCCGGACGTTCCAGAGCGGGCGGGCGGTGTCCACGAGCGCGCCCGCCCGGATTCCCTACAGCTCGACGGGGCCGTAGATGGCGGCGGGGGCGCGGCGGGTCATGGCCCAGTAGCGGTCGCCGTACGACCAATGCCACCACTCGGTGGGGTAGTTGACCAGCCCGGCCGCCTCCAGGGCGGCGCCCAGGACGTCGCGGTTGTGCCGCGCCTCGGCTCCCACGGGGGCGGCGGTGTAGCACGCGCCGCCGCTCTGCTCGGGGGTGGCGTTGACCGCCGTGCCCATGTCGAGCTCCACTCCGTCGTCGTCACAGAGCGTGAGGTCGACGGCCGCGCCCGCGGTGTGCGGAGCCACCTCGATCGGCGAGACGTACCGGCTCGCGGCGACGTGCAGCTCCGCCTCCGTCAGCCGGGGGTACGCCGCCCGCAGTTCGTCCTTGTACTCCTCGAAATACTTCGTCTGCAGCGACGGCGGGCGATAGCCCTCGACCACCACCAGATGGCACCCGGCGGGCAGGAGGTCCTGGGCCTCCTCCAGACGGGCGAGCAGGCCCTCGCGCAGATGGGCGTAGGCCCCGGCGGGGTCGGCGAGCCGCTCGTCCACCCGCAGCCGCCCTCGCACGTCGCTCAGTTTCTCCCCGCATTCGTGCACCTCGATCGAGGTCACGCGGGGGTCGGAGATGAGCACCGGACCCTCGTCGAGGGCGGGCACGGCGGAGCGATCACGCGAGAAGTCGGACATGGGCATCAACCTACCGTCAGACGGTGTCCGAAAAGACCTCTTCACGTGCTCGGTCCAATGCCGCGACGATCGCACCCATGAGAACGGGATTGCCCTCCACTCCGGTCGCCACCACCGTGGGACGGCTCGGACACACCCGCGCCACCGCCTCCTCGACGCGCTCCGCGAGATGACCGCCGCCGGCCCTGCCCACGTCGCCGCCGAGCACGACGAGCCCCGGGTCGAGGACCACGGACACCGCCGCGACCCCGACCGCGAGCCGTCCCGCCAGGTCTTCGACGAAGTCGTCGTTGCCTGTGTCGATGGCCGTACGGACCAGGTCGGCGACCTCCGCGTCCCGCGTGTCCGGGGTGGTGAGGCCGTGCGCGCGGGCCAGGTTCCACAGCGCCTCTCCTCCGACGAGGCGCTGGAAGGAACCGGTCTGCGGCGCGGTGACCGCGCTGGGCAGGGGTTCGCCCGGGACGGGCAGCCAGCCGATCTCGCCCGCGCCGCCCGTGATGCCCCGGTGCAGCCGGTTGCCGAGCATGACGCCGAGGCCCTGGCCGACGCCGGTCCAGAGGATCACGAAGTCGTCGGCGTCCCGCGCGGCGCCGTACGCCTGCTCCGCGAGCGCCGCGAGGTTGACGTCGTTCTCGATGATCACGCTTTCGCCGAGCAGCGTGCGCAGCCCGGCGAGGATGCCGACGTGCCAGGCGGGCAGGTCGACCGAGTAGCGCACGTCGCCGGTGAGCGGGTCGACCACGCCGCGCGTGCCGATGACGAAGCAGCGCAGCCGGGTGAGCCCGATCCCGGCCGTCCCGCAGGCCCGCTGGACGGCCTCGTGGACCAGGCCCACGGGGTCGCCGGCCTCGCTCGGGTCGACGGTCACCTGGGCGACGACCGTGCCGGTGATGTCCGCGACGGCGGCCGTGACGCTGCCGGGCAGCACCTCCAGCCCCGCGACGTACGCGCTGGAGGGGTTGACGCCGTAGAGGGCGGCGTTGGGGCCGCGCCCGCCGGGACGCTCCCCCGCGGCCGTTACCAGGCCGCGCGTCTCCAGACGGGCCAGGAGCTGGCCGGATGTGACCTTGGACAGCCCGGTAAGCTCTCCCAACTCGGCCCTGGTCAGCGGGCCTCTGGAGATGAGGAGTTCCAATGCCGCGCGGTCGTTGATCTGCCGGAGCAGGCGAGGCGTACCCGGTCGTTGAGGCACCGGCTGGTTCCCCTCTCGTCACGATCCGCTAACGCGGTCTTTTTTATAAGAAAGTTTCTTGTTAGTTTATCGCCAGCCAGCCCGGAGGCAACCGATCAGCCTCGGGACGCCAGAGCGCCGACCGAAAGGAGAGCGCCTTCCAGCAGGTGAGCGGCCCGCCGACACCCCCCACGAGGCGCACCCCCGACGCGAAGCCGGGAAGGGAGAGACCAATCGTGAAGATCGTGAAGCTCGCGGTCGCAACCACCGCGACCGCTGCCCTGGCCCTGGGACTCGCCGCTTGCGGAAGCGACGACTCCGGAAGCACGACCGCCCCGTCGGCCTCCGCCGCCGCGAGCGGTCCGAAGTTCGCCGGCCAGACTCTTACCGTGTGGCGACTCGGTGCCCCCACCGACGTCTTCACCAAGTACATGGACGACCTGAACGCCAAGTTCAAGGAGCAGACGGGCGCCGAGGCGAAGGTCCAGTGGATCCCCTGGCCCGACGCGCAGAAGAAGTGGACCACCGCGCTCGCCGGCGGCGAGGGCCCGGACGTCACCGAGTTCGGCAACGACCAGGTCGCCGCCTGGGTGGCGCAGGACGCGCTCACCGACATCACCGACGCCGTCAAGAACGACCCCGAGCTCCAGCAGATCCCGCAGAACCTGTGGAGCTACGAGACGATCGACGGCAAGATCTACGCCGTGCCGTGGGGCGGCGGCACCCGCGCCGTGCTCTACCGCAAGGACTGGTTCGAGAAGCTCGGCATCGAGGTCCCCAAGACCTGGGACGACCTGGTCGCCGCGGCCAAGACGATCGTGGACAAGCAGGGCAAGGACGTCGACGGCTTCGCCTTCAACGGCGGCTCCGACGCGAACATGTCGCTGTCGCCGTTCGTCTGGTCGGCCGGCGGTGACTTCGCGAAGTTCGAGGGCGGCAAGTGGGTGGGCCAGCTCACCCAGCCGGGCTTCAAGGAGGGCTTCCAGTTCTACACGGACCTGGTCGCCAAGGACGGCGTGTCCGGCAAGGGCCGCCTGACGCAGAACTCCGTCGACATCGCCCAGCGCTTCGCCGCCGGCAAGGTCGGCATGTACGTCACCGGCGGCTGGGACATCGCGGCCATCAAGGAGCAGAGCAAGGGCAAGGTCGACGAGTCGAAGATGGGCTTCTTCTCGCTGCCCGCCAAGGACGGCTCCGGTCCGGCCCCGGCCTTCCAGGGCGGCAACGACATCGCCGTCTGGAAGGACGCCAAGAACCCCGAGCTCGCCCTCGAGTACGTCAAGCTCGCCGCGGGCAAGGAGTTCGGCGTCCGGTACGCCAAGGAGGGCGGCCTGCTCCCGCTCTACCCCGACGCGCTGGAGGAGATGGGCAGCGACCCCGCCCAGAAGCCGTTCACGGACACCTTCAAGGTGGCCAAGGGCTTCCCGGCCAGCCCCAACTGGGCGGAGGCCAACGACACCAAGGCCGTGCTGCAGAACGCGGCGCGTGAGGTGATCGAGGGCAAGAAGAGCGTCGACCAGGCTCTGACGGACGCGAACACCGAGCTTGAGACGATTCTCAACCAGTAGATCATGACTCAGATGTCAACCCTCGCCCGGGGCGGAGCCGACACCTCCGCCCCGTCGCGGCGCAGTCGCAAGGGGGCGCGCGGGCCGGGGCTGTCCCCCAAGGCCGTCCCCTACGTCCTGCTTCTGCCCGGTCTTCTGGTCATCGCGGTGCTGCTGCTCTACCCGCTGTACCAGATGGTCGAGATGTCCTTCCACAAGGTCGGACTCCGGCAGATCAAGGCCGTCAACCCCGCGCCCGCCGACTTCGTCGGCTGGGACAACTACACGCAGATCCTCGACTCCGACCTGTTCTGGTCGTCGCTGCGCAACACGGTGGCCTTCGCCGTCGTCACCGTCGCGCTGACGCTCATCCTCGGCACCCTCGTCGGCCTGCTGCTCAACAAGCTCGGCCCGAAGATGTCGACCTTCGTGGTCGTCGGCATCATGGCCGCCTGGGCCACCCCGCCGACCGCGCAGGCGATCGTGTGGAAGTGGCTGTTCGACTCCGACTCGGGCATCGTCAACTGGACGCTGAACCTCCTGCCCGACTGGCTGTCGAACCTGGTGTTCGGCCACGCCGACTGGAGCGGATATCCGTGGTTCAACGACACGCTCACGCTCTACTTCGTGCTGATCGTGGCCGTGGTGTGGGCGTCGTTCCCGTTCATCGCGGTGTCGGTGCTCGCGGGGCTCAAGAGCATCCCCTCGGAGCTGTACGAGGCGGCGAAGATGGACGGCTCGGGCGCGGTCCACACGTTCCGGAGGATCACCCTTCCGCTGCTCAAGCCGGTGTTCTCGGTGCTGGTCGTGCTGTCGATCATCTGGGACTTCAAGGTCTTCACGCAGCTCTACCTGCTGGCCGGCGGCACGGTGAACCGTGACGCGTTCAACCTGTCGCTGTGGAGCTACGCCGAGGCGTTCAGCAGCCCGCCGAAGATGGGCCTGGGCGCCGCCATCGCGGTCGTGCTGACCGTGATCCTGCTGCTGATCACCTTCGTGTACGTGCGTCAGATCGTGAAGACGGAGGACGACATCCGATGAGCCCGCTCGCCCGCAGGAGGCTCGGACAGGCCGCGCTGAACGCGGCCGGGGTCGTGGTGTTCCTCTTCGCCGTCTTCCCCGTCTACTGGATGGTCACGACGGCCTTCAAGCCGAACGACCAGATCTTCACCACGAGCTTCATCCCGTTCCCCAGCCCGCCCTCGATGGACCACGTCTCGCGGGTCTTCACCAAGGGCGTCGCCGGCCACTCCATCTGGCAGTACCTCTTCAACAGCACTCTCGTGGCGCTCAGCGCCGTCGTGATCGGCGCGGTGTTCGCGCTGCTCGCGGCGACCGCAGTGGCGAGGTTCCGCTTCCGGTTCCGCACGTCGTTCCTGATCCTGCTGCTGATCGTGCAGATGGTGCCGGCCGAGGCGCTGCTGATCCCGCTGTTCACCATGGTCAAGCGGCTCGGCCTGTACGACCAGCTGCCCGGCCTGATCATCATCAACGTCGGCCTGACGCTGCCGTTCTCCGTCTGGATGCTGCGCACGTTCGTCGCGGCCGTGCCCAAGGAGCTGGAGGAGGCCGCCTGGATCGACGGCGCCGGCCGCTTCACCACCTTCTGGCGGGTGCTGTTCCCGCTGGTCGCCCCGGGCCTGGTCGCCACCAGCATCTTCGCCTTCATCACCACCTGGAACGAGTTCGTGTTCGCCCTGACCCTCATCGGCGACCAGGGCAAATACACGATGCCGGTCGCGCTGCAGTTCTTCGTCGGTCAGCGGTCGACCGACTGGGGCGGGATCATGGCCGCCTCCACCCTGATGACCATCCCGGTCCTCATCTTCTTCCTGCTGGTCCAGCGGCGGATGGTCTCCGGCCTCGTCGCGGGTGCGGTCAAGGGATAACCCGACCGCCACCGGCACACCCCTCGTACGGCCCCCCTGGTACGGCCACCGGATCCGGTGGCCGTACGGGCCCTGCACGCGCGCCCTCACTCCACCGTCACCTAAGGAGCCGAGACACCATGTCCGCCACCCGCGACCCCCTGCCGGGGGCCGCCGACCTGTCCACGCGCACCGGCGACCCGGGCCTGCACCGGCTCGCGGCGGGCGCACTGCTGATCTCGTTCCAGGGGACGACCGCGCCGGACTGGGTCCTGCGCGGCCTGGAGGACGGTCTGGGCGGCGTCTGCCTCTTCGGGTTCAACGTCGCGGACGGCGAGCAGATCGCGGCGCTCACCGCCCGTCTCAACGAGGCGGGCCGCCCGGTCGTCTCGCTGGACGAGGAGGGCGGGGACGTCACCCGCCTGGCCTACCACACCGGGAGCGTCTACCCGGGCAACGCGGCGCTCGGCGCCGTGGACGACGTGGCCCTGACCGAGCGGGTCTACCACGCGATGGCCGCCGACCTGGCGCGGTGCGGGGTGAACTTCGACATCGGCCCGGTGGCCGACGTCAACACCGCCGACGACAACCCGATCATCGGCACCCGGTCGTTCGGCTCCACGCCGGACCTGGTGGCCCGGCACACGGTCGCCGCCGTACGCGGCCTGCAGTCGGCGGGGATCGCCGCCTGCGTCAAGCACTTCCCCGGCCACGGCGCCACCCTTCAGGACTCCCACCTGGAGATTCCGCTGGTGGACGCGCCGCTCGACGTGCTCAGGGAGCGCGAGCTGGTCCCGTTCGTCGCGGCGATCGAGGCAGGAGCGAAGTCGATCATGACGGCGCACGTGGCGGTTCCCGAGCTGACCGGGGACCTGCCGGCCACGCTCAGCGCGCGGGCGCTGACCTGGCTGCTGCGCCGCGAGCTGGGCTACGACGGCGTCGTGCTCACCGACGCCCTCGACATGCACGCGATCAGCGGGAGCGTGGGGCTCGCGGAGGGCGCGGTGCGGGCCCTGGCCGCGGGCGCCGACCTGCTGTGCCTCGGGCCGCTGCCCACCGCGGAGGACGTACGCGGCATGGTGGACCACATCGTGGACGCCGTCGCCGAGGGCAGGCTCGCCGCCGAGCGGCTGGAGGAGGCCGCCGCCCGGGTGGAGCGGCTGCGCGACTGGTTCGACGGCACGCGGCCGTCCCCGAACGGGTCGTCGGTCAATGGGGAGGCCGCGAACGGCGAGGTCGTCGGCCTGGACGCCGCCCGGCGCGCCGTGTCGCTGACGGGCTCGGCGGGGCCGCTGACCGACCCGTTCGTGGTCGAGATCGACACGCCGCCGACGATCGCGGTGGGCGAGGTGCCCTGGGGCATCGCGCCGTGGCTGCCGGAGGCCGAGATCGTCCGGGTCAAGCCGTCGGAGGCCGACGCCGGAGAGCTGCTCGGCCGGGCCCGGAAGCGTTCGCTGATCGTGGTCGTCAAGGACGCCCACCGCCACCCCGACAGCCGCGAGCTGGTCTCCGCGCTGCTCGCCGCCCGCCCGGACGCCGTCGTGATGGAGATGGGCCTGCCGATCTGGCGGCCCGGCGCCGGGGCCTACATCGCGACGTACGGCGCGGCCCGCGCCAACGCCCGGGCCGCGGTGGAGCTGCTGAGCGGTGACCCCTCGACGGCCGGGCTGTAGAGGGCGGGCTGTAGACAGCAGGATGTAGAGGGCCGTTATGAGGCAGGAGCCGACCGGCCCATCGGCCGGTCGGCTCCTGTTCACTTGTTCACCGCGGCGGCGTCCCCGGTGCCGCATACCGTGACGTCAGCCGCAGCTGATCGCGTTGTATGCGGCCTCGTAGGACGTGGTGACCTGCTC